>QIBA01000031.1 GCA_003225175.1 Acidobacteriota bacterium | reverse complement strand
CACACCTACCGTGGTGAATACTATTGCGGCTGCCAATTTCCCTACACTCGGCCAGCCTCTCACCTATACCGTGCCCTCAAACGGCAAGGTACCAGTAGTTCCCGCAACGAATGATCCAGCGAAGCTGGCTCTCTATTCTGCCGATGGGTTAACACCAGGACAGCCCTTCCCGAACAACACCATTCCGGCCAACCTCATCGACCAAAATGCTGTTCGAGAACTAGCGGCGGGTACATTCCCGAAACCGAACTTCGGGACAAGCCAATTCATCTCATCTATTCCTCAAACAACCAATGTCCGTGAAGACGTGGTTCGCATCGACCACAATATCGCCACCAAGTTCCAGTTGATGGGCCACTATTTGCATGATGCCGTCGAGCAGACAGTCTTCCCGCCGCTATGGGGCAATAGCACTTACCCTACTGTGGGCTCGGCGATGCGGAACCCCTCATGGTCGTCCGCGGTTAAGCTGACGCAGACGTATTCTCCAACGTTGCTGAACGAGACCAGCTTCTTGTTCAGCGGGAACACGATCCATCTCGATCCAACAGCCGGTCCAGGCGGCGCGTTTGTGCAGCCCAGCGGCTGGACTGGTACAACCTTCTTTCCCGTGGCAAACAATTTCGGAACGCGCCTTCCTGAAGTCCGCCTTCTAGCGCCCTACAACACAACCTGGAGCTCCGCCTACTTCCCGTGGAAGAATTCCTATTTTGGGTATGAACCTCGCGACGACGTGTCGTGGAGCCGCGGAAGACATCAATTCAAATTTGGGTTCAGCTGGTTGCATGCGGTGAAGAATCAGGAGCTTCAGGCCAATACGCAAGGGACAGCTGCATTCGGTGCAGGCTCATTTTCTGGCGATTCATACATCAATTTCCTGCTCGGGGTTGCCGACAGCTTTACGCAGCTCCAGTATCTCGCCGGCAAGCACTGGGTCAACAACAACTATGGGTTTTATGGCAATGACAACTGGCGGGTTAATTCACGTCTAACTCTTAACCTCGGACTGCGCTATGACGCCTTGCCTCACGCCTTCGAACGATATGACCAGTTCGCAAACTTTGTTCCTAACCTGTATGACCGAGCGCAGCCATATCCTTTGAATCCAGACGGGACTCTGAAGCCATCGTCACTCACGCCATTCCAGGGCCAAAACTTCTATCTGAATGGCATCAGGCTGGCCGGTGTCAATGGCTTCCCACGCGGTAACGTTCAGAACTACTACAACACATTCGAGCCCAGAGTTGGTTTTGCCTACAATGTCGGCGGAGACGGGAAGACGGTCATAAGAGGAGGGGCTGGGCTATTCTTTGAGCGCGTCCAAGGCAACGACGTATATAACGCAGCTTTGAATCCACCGTTTGCTTATCAGCCTTCTGCGACGAATGTCTACTTCTCTAACCCCAATACCAGCGCTCTGACAGGAGCGACGACGTCTCAGACCTTCCCATCCACAATGCAAGTGTTGCAATACAAGTATCGTCCGCCCGGGACCGCGATGTTCAGTTTTGGGATTCAGCGGCAGGTGGCAACCTCAGTTGTGGCCGTGCTGCAATACGTCGGCTCGCGAGGATGGGACCAAAGCGACGACCGGGCAATCAACACACTGCCGCTGAACGATATAACGCACCGCCAGGGAGTGGCGGGTAGAACCCCTGACCCGAGTTGCCTCCCCCCCAACCCCTCCTGCCCTACACCCAAGTTTCTTCCTCCAGTCAACGCAAATCTCTATCGACAGTTTCCTGGCTTCAGCAGCATTACGATTCAGGAGAACCAGACGAATTTCGCCTACAACTCCCTGCAGGCCGGTGTCCGTATGGAGAACCGCCACGGACTTACCATCCAACTGGCGTATACCTGGTCTCATGAGATTGACAACGTAAGCAACGATCTTAACCAACTCTCAAATCCGTTCGATCCGGCATATGATCGCGGTTCGGGGGCGCTCGATCGTCGTCATATCTTCAACGCGAACTATGTCTATGCCATCCCGTTTTTTGGTAGCAGTTCAAGCAGGCTGCTGCATGGAATACTGGGCGGCTGGGAGTTCTCCGGAGTAACAGTCGCACAATCGGGTGTCCCTGTAGGCGGCAACGGGGTTGGCCTTACCTACACCGGCCCTGACGTTCTCGGCTTGGGAGGTGTCGGTAGAAACCGGGTCAACCAGGTAGCACCGGTGCGCTACCCTCACACAGTGAACGCTTGGTTCGACAAGAGTTCGTTCGCAAATCCCATCGCTCCGTGGGATGGCGGCCCGAACAACGGTTTCGGCAACGCCAGAAAGGATGCAGTCGTGGGACCAGGGTTACTTAACTTCAATATGTCCCTGTTCAAGAACATTGACCTCACGACGCATGAAAACGGGCCGCGAGTTCAATTGCGATTCGAGTCGTTCAACACCTTCAACCACACCCAATTCTTAGGGGTCAACACAAGTTCCGCTGATCCGAACTTCGGGAAGGTGACATCAACATACGATCCTCGTGTGCTGCAGCTTGGCGCGAAGTTCAGCTTCTGATTTTTGACACCACGCACTTGAGCGCGACGGAAATTCCGTCGCGCTTTTTTTGAAAGGCCCTTTACACGCCAGGCGTGTAAGCAGAGTCGTTTCGGCTGTTGGAGGCATTCCGTTGATCGCGAGGTCCTTGTGTTTTTGCGACCCTTCGAAGAATAGCCGCATTGAGAATCCATCCTTGTTGCAACGAGATAAACGATGAGAACGAGTTTGCTGAATGCCGGGGTTCTAGCGATAGGTGTATCTGTGTGGTTTCCTCTGGCGGCACAAGTGCAGACGGAAGTTCCTCCCCTAGTCCCCGGTGCAAAGCCTGCGACGGTGGAACACCTGAAGGTCCATGCGCCAGCCCTAGAAGGCAACCTCGAGGGGAATGCGGTCGATCGCAAGGTGTTTGTCTTTCTGCCTCCCGGCTACGCGAAGGAAAAATTGCGACGATATCCCGTTGTATATGCCTTGCACGGTTATTCGATCGGTGCGGAGCAGTGGAGTAAGGAGATCCAGGTGCCACAGACCATAGAAGGCGCTTTTGCGCAGGGCGCCAATGAGATGATCGTGGTCCTGCCTGATTCAAAGACGATCCACAATGGATCCATGTATTCAAGCTCAGTAACTACCGGGGACTTCGAGCAGTTCATTGCCCACGACCTAGTGGCATACATCGATTCCCATTACAGGACCCTTTCAAACCGGGAGAGCCGCGGATTGGTTGGTCATTCCATGGGGGGATACGGCGCGACCCGCATCGGTATGAAGCACGCCGACGTCTTTGGGAGCCTCTACATCATGAGCCCATGTTGTTTGTCGCCTCGCGCGGCTGCACGGGCAAACCCGGAAATCGAAAAGGCCCTGGAGGCGGTGAAGACTCCGGAAGACTCGGCCAAGCTGCAGTTCTTTGCCCGCGCGCAACTCGCGAGTGCAGCGGCGTGGTCGCCCGATCCAAAGAACCCTCCGCTCTATCTGGACTTACCAACGAAAAATGGCGAGGCTCAACCGGATGTACTCGCCAAGTGGACCGCAAATGCGCCGTTAGCTTTTATCGATCAATACATAGGGAATCTGCGCACGTATCGCGCTATTGCGATCGATGTCGGCGACCAAGATCGCTTACGCGTGGACACGGAGAAGCTGCACAACGTTCTCGACAAGTACGGGATTGCGAACAGCTTTGAGGTCTACTCCGGCACGCACACCAGCAGAGTCGCCGATCGTTTTCAGAATCACGTAATGCCTTTCTTCAGCAAGAGTCTGTGCTTTCAAGCAGGTTGCAAATAAGAGCAGTTGAATACCTTCCGGGAGAAGAGATGAACCATTTGGGGAAGTTCATACTAGCCGTCCTAACCACCTGCATCGCGTTCCTTACCTCCACCTCGATCGCACAAGACAGTTCCAACCTTCCGTACATGAATCCGAAGCTTTCGCCAGAACAGCGCGCCTCCGACCTGGTACACCGCATGACGCTCGCGGAGAAAGCTTCGCAGATGCAGAACAACTCCGCGGCCGTTGCTCGGCTAAAGATCCCTGCCTATCAATGGTGGAGCGAGGCCCTTCACGGCGTGATCAACGAGCGCGTCACGGAGTATCCGGAACCCATAGGGCTTGCCGCCACCTTCGACGCCCCGGGTATTCACACGATGGCCGGGCAGATTGGCATCGAGGGCCGCATCAAGCACGTGCAGAACGCGCGTGAGGGGCACACTGGCATCATGGGAGGACTCGATTTCTGGTCGCCCAATCTCAATATCTTCCGCGATCCGCGTTGGGGGAGGGGACAGGAGACCTATGGCGAAGATCCCTTTCTGACCGGGCAGATGGGGGTCGCTTACGTAACGGGATTGCAGGGCGACGACCCGAAGTACTATCTCGCCATCGCGACACCGAAGCACTACGCCGTGCATAGCGGGCCGGAGCCCACGCGTCACTTCGCCGATGTGGACGTCAGCAAGCACGACCAGGTGGACACCTATCAGCCCGCATTCCGCGCCGCTGTCGTCGAAGGAAAGGCTGGATCGGTGATGTGCGCCTACAACGCGATCAATGGGCAGCCTGCATGCGCAAACGAATATCTGCTGCAGGACCAATTGCGGGGCAAGTGGGGTTTCCAGGGATACGTCGTATCCGATTGCGACGCAGTCAGAGACGTTGCCGCAAATCATCGTTATCGTCCCACCCAGGCGCAGGGCGCGGCAATCTCTGTCATTCGCGGCATGGACAACGAATGCGTCACATTTACTTCGCGTTTCGGCGATCCGGTTGAAAAAGCGTACATCGATGCCGTTCAACAGGGTTATCTGCCGGAAAGCGTTCTCGACACAGCGCTCATTCGCCTCTTCACCGCGCGAATCAAACTCGGCATGTTCGACCCTCCCGACATGGTGCCCTACACAAAGATCGACGAGAAGGAACTTGACAGCGCGGAACATCGCGCGCATGCGCGCAGGCTCGCGAATGAGTCCATGGTTCTGCTGAAGAACGACGGCCTTCTTCCCCTGAAGCCGGAGATCAAGAAGATCGCCGTCGTCGGTCCTCTCGCTGACCAGACAAGACCGCTCATTGGAAACTATGCCGGTCAGCCCACGCATATTGTCTCCATCCTCGACGGGCTCCATGCTGAGTTCCCCAATACAACCATCACCTTCGTTCCCGGAACGCAGTTCCTTCGCACGGATGGAAGCCCAGTGCCTGACAGTGTCCTGACCACGCCAGATGGCAAACCCGGGCTGAAGGCTGAGTACAACGAAGGTATGCCGAGAGGGCAACTTGCCCCCGGAGCGAACACCAAGCCGATCGTCAGCCGCACCGAGGCCAACGTAAAGCTCACCGACAGCAATCTGCCGGCAGAGATTGCCGGGAAGAAAACCTTCGGCGTGCAATGGTCAGGATTTCTCACCCCCACGGAGACGGGCGATTTCCTCCTTGGCATGCGCTGCCAAGGATTCGGGAGGCTGATAGTTAATGGCAAGCAGGTAGCGACGGCTTTCGGCGGTGGCACGCGCGGACTCGCAGCGGGCGTAGGTCGTGTCCACCTTGAGAAGGGACACAAGGTCGGGCTCGAGATCTCGTACGGAACCAGAAACAGCGCGCCGCATGCGGAACTGATTTGGGCCAAGGCGATAAATGGGGTTCCGTCGGAGGCAATTGCGGCGGCGAAGAATGCCGATGCCATCATCGCCGTGGTTGGAATCACCAGCCAACTTGAGGGCGAAGAGATGCCGGTCAACGAACCTGGATTCCTCGGCGGAGATCGCACCAGCATCGATCTTCCTCAGCCGGAAGAAGAGCTTGTTGAAGGTATTGCTGCCACCGGCAAGCCCCTGGCGGTCGTTCTCATGAATGGGAGTGCCTTGGCTGTGAACTGGATCAACGAACATGCCAATGCCGTTCTTGAGGCGTGGTATCCCGGGGAAGAAGGTGGCGCGGCAGTGGCTGAGACGCTGAGCGGAAAAAACAACCCAGCAGGCCGGCTTCCGCTTACGTTCTACACCGGCGTGGACCAGCTGCCCAACTTCGAAGACTACGGTATGGCGAATCGGACCTACCGCTACTTCGCCGGCAAGCCGCTTTATCCGTTCGGTTACGGCCTCAGCTACACGAAGTTCAGTTACGGCGACCTGAGCCTAACTGAGCAGAGCGTTGCTGCGGGAAAGCCCTTGGGCGCCGATGTGACTGTGACCAACACCGGCAAGGTTGCGGGAGACGAGGTCGTGCAACTCTATCTCGACTTTCCGGCAATTAAGGGAGCTCCCCGCGTCGCTCTCCGTGGATTCCAACGCATCCACTTCGATGCTGGCGCGAGTCAAAAGGTGCACTTCGAGCTGAAGCCGCGTGACCTCGGCATGGTCACTGAGGAAGGGAATCCCATCATCGCGCAAGGGGACTACACCCTCAGCATCGGTGGTGGCCAGCCCGATACGGGAGCGCCTGGCGCGACGGCTCATTTCCACGTTGACGGCCAGTATGCATTGCCTGAGTAGGATTGAGCGCGAGATCCACATAAACCACATAAAGAGGAGATGAGGCAAATGAGGCAGGTTGGGATATTCATAGTTTTGTTCGCGAGCCTTTGCTGGGCACAGGAGCCCAGCGATTTTCACCCCGCTGCCACCAATGTGTGGAGAGCGGAATACCCGAAAGTTGATAGTGCAGGAAGAGTGCAAATCCGTGTGAAGGCTCCCGATGCCGCAAAGGTACGCCTCAACTTCTGGAGCGGGCCCAAAGTGGATATGGAGAAACAGTCAGACGGATTCTGGACATTCACGACTGAACCTCTCGTTCCCGGTCTGCACTACTACACGTTGAACATCGATGGGGCTGATGCCAGCGACACCAATAGTCAGGCATTTTTTGGTGGAGGCAGATATGCAAGTGCGGTGGAGGTTCCCGAGCCGGGCAGCACTTATTACTTACCCGAAGATGTACCTCACGGGCAGGTTCGCGAGGTCTGGTACAACTCCAAAGTCACGGGAACCTGGCGGCACGCGCTTATCTATCTACCGCCGAAGTACGACGCGCAAACGAAAGTGCGTTATCCGGTGCTCTACCTCCAGCACGGTGGTGGGGAAGACGAAACCGGATGGATTCGGCAGGGTCACGCAAATTTCATTTTGGACAATCTCATCGCGGCTAAGAGTTGCAAGCCGATGATCGTGGTGATGGCATACGGGTACGCTCGGCGCGCGGGACAAGCTCCACCCGATCTCACCGGGAAACCGTTTGGCTCGCCGGAAATGATGAAAGCCATGCGGGACATGTCCGCGGCGTTCGAAGATGATATGACACAGGCTATCATCCCCTACATTGATTCAACCTTCCGAACGATTGCGGATCGCGATCATCGTGCGATGGCCGGTCTATCTATGGGAGGCATGCAGACATTCCAAGTTACGCTCGACCATCTGGATCTCTTCTCCTATATCGGCGGATTCAGTGGCGCTGGCGGGATGCTAGTGATGGGAGATAGAAAACTAGATCCCAAAACGGATTACAACGGAGTATTTTCCGATCCTGCTGCCTTTACAAAGAAAGTACATCTTCTTTGGGTTGGTGTAGGTACTAAAGAGCCTGAGAGAATGCGTGCAGGACTCTTACGGCTGCATTCGTCTTTAGACGAAGCAAACATTCCGCACATCTTTTACGAATCATCAGGCACGGATCATGAATGGCAGACATGGCGTCGCGATCTGAAGGATTTCGCCCCACGGCTCTTTCACGAGAAGGCGTCCACTAAACAGGAAGTAGCTCAACGCTAATCTCGAGTCTGTCTTGAAAACATGATCCGCAGATACAGTCTCATCATTCGAATCAGAGTATGTCTCCTCTTGGCCCTGAGCTCCTGCCCAAGCCTGTTCGGCGCCGATTTTGCCATGAAGGTGACCGACAAGAATTACCTCGACACGCAAGGTTTTAGCCTATTTCTCTACGACAGTATGTACCATCCGGTGTTCGTTGACCAAAAGAACACAGCCATGGAGATGATTCTCCACGGCCAGCGCATCGCCACCAACGGCGACGTGCGGCTGATACCAACGCCCGAGCAGTGGGACCTGGTGGCAACCGTTCTCCGAAGACGTAACGAAATTGGAGTCAACGTCAGACTGTCGCTGCCATCGTTTATTGAAGCGACATCCCCCGCAGATAGCAATTCTTATCCTTGGCGGGTGTTGTTTCAACTTCCCTAGCGCTCCACTCTTCTCAGCTCGACGAGAACGGTCGAAGGGGGGTGGGAAGGCCCTCTCGAAGGATCCGAGCCGTCCGGCGCAGGTCCAATCTCAGGGGCATCGGAAGCCTTCTCGGGTGGCTTTGTTGTGCTGGAGCCCGGACTGCCTGAGCGCTGTAGCTCAATGCGGTCTCCTTTGATGTTCCCGGCAAAGCTGCTGTTTCCCACTCTAAAGCTAATCGCGCTTCCATCGATCTTCCCGGCTTCGATAGGAGCGGGGATGTCACCACCGCCGAAGAAACTTGCTCCTGTGCCTTCCACTGTCCCGGTCAGGCTGCTGCCTTCCTGTTTAAAGGAGTAGATGGAATCTCCGATTGCGGGAGGCGCAGACGACTCCGGTCCTCCGTCGGCAGGCGCCGGCCTCCACAAGCCTGTGATGCCTTCCCCTTGTGGAATCTTGCGTTCCCACCGCGGCACTTGCGGTCGCAGCGTTGCGGCTTTCACTAGAAGCGTAACTGTCGCGGGTGCGAGTCCGGGTGAGGCGGCCTCGACTGTGATGTTTCCGCCCTGCTTTGTTGATTGCACTACTGCCATGCAATATCCGCAGAAGGCTTTTCGCGAAGGTGCTTTGTCCGAGCCTTGATCGGTTGGATCGCCATTGCCAACGCCAATCAGCTTTCCTGCGCCCGATACCTTGAAGGTCACTTCGTTCTCGGTGATCGGCACAACACGGTTCTGCGCATCGCGAACTTCGACGGCGAACATTGCGACATCCTCGCCGTCGCCCGAGAGTTCCTGGCGATCGGCAGACATCGCGATCTTTGCTGCCGGACCGGTGGTTTCGCGTTTTGCTGTCAGCACGACCTTCTCGCCTTTGTAACCGCGCGCTTCGATGGTTCCGGGCGCGTACTTCACCACCCAGGCAACGTGCGAGTCTTTCTTCATCTCTTTCGTGCCCAGGCTTTGGCCGTTGTGCAGCAATTCCACCTTGTCAAGGTTCGAATAAGCCCACACTGCGATTCGCTTTCCTTCCATACCCGGCCAATTCCAATGTGGGAACAGATGAAGAACCGGCTCGCTCGTCCACCATGCCTTGTAGTAGTAGAACGAGTCTTTTGGAAAGCCGCAGATGTCGATGATTCCGTACTGGGAGCTGATGTTGGGCCAGCCGTTGGGCGAGGGTTCGCCGCGATAGTCGAATCCGGTCCACACGAATCCGCCGGAGAGCCATGGCCGCGCATTGCAGAAGCGCCACCAGCCTTCCGCGGAGGCGCGTCCAGTGGTTGTGTATGGGTCGTAGGCCGCTACGTATCCTTTGGAGTAATCGGTGATGTAGATTCCGCGAGTGCCGACGGCGCTCACCGTCTCGGTACCCATCACCGGCTTTTTGGGATTCTCGTTGTGGTACTGCTCGGCCTGCGGATCCTGGTAGTTGTAGCCGATCACGTCGCACACGGCCAACCCACCGACCCCAATCGCGCGAATGGGAGCGATCGACACCGGTCGCGAGACGTCGAGTCGGTTGGCCATGGCTTTCATCGCCGTAAGGATCAACAATCCTTTGTCTGTATTTGCCGTACCTTCCTCGTTGCCCATGGACCACATGAAGACGCTGGGGCGATTGCGATCGCGGCGGACAAGATTGACGAACTGGCTCATGCCTTCAGGGTTTGACGACATCATGCGCGTTTCGTCGAAAACCAGCATGCCGAGTTCATCGCACGCATCGAGCAGCTCAGCAGTGGGCGGATTGTGCGAGGTGCGCAGTGAATTGCAGCCCATCTCCTGCAGCTTGCGCACACGGTAGTACTGCACTGCGTCCGGCACAGCAGCGCCGACCCCAGCATGGTCCTGGTGATTGCACGTTCCCTTCAGCTTTACGACCTTGCCATTGAGAAGAAATCCTTTTTCGGCGTCGAAGGCCACGGTACGAATACCGAAACGGGTCTCGTAGAGATCGACCAGGCCTGTTTCAGTCTGAACTTCTGTCACCAGCTTGTACAGATTCCGCGTTTCAAGTGACCAGAGGAGCGGCTTCTTGACATTGATCTTCTGCTCGTATGTTTGCTTCTCCTGGTTCGGAATCATTTGCGGAGAACTGGTCGCACTTCCAACGGTCTCTCCCGTCGGGCTCAGAACCGTCGAGATCACGCGCACGGTCTTCGCGGTAGCGCTCTCATTGTTAACCTCCGTAAGGATCGACAAATTTGCTCCGTCGGGCTTCACGTCGGCTTTCACGAACGTGCCCCATTGCGGCACATGAACTGCGTTGGTCTTCACCAACCATACGTGGCGGTAAATTCCTGCGCCTTCGTAGAACCATCCATCACTCGATGTGGCATCGACTCGCGCCAGCAACACGTTGCGGCCGCCTGGCGTGGCGAAGTCTGTAAGATCAAAAGTGAATGGATCGTAGCCTCCGCTATGACGACCAATGTAGAAGTTGTTGAATATCAGCATTGCTTCGCGATATGCGCCGTCGAACTCCACGGTGATGCGCTTGCCTTTGTCTTCAGCCGGCAGCTCGAAGACGCGCCGATACCAACCGACACTGGTGGCTGGATATTTCTTTCCGAGTGGATAGAAACCCTTGGACCTCAACGCGGGATCGTTTTGAAACGGCAGCTCGACAGCCCAGTCGTGTGGTAGGTCGAGGTCGCGCCATTGGCTGTCGTCGAAGGCCAGTGCGCCGGGAGGCACGAAATTGCCCGTTTTCTGGAAGTTGCCAGTGAATCCGAAATCTTTCGCAGGTTCGTCGGCGTGCCCAAAGTGGAAGCGCCAACCAACATCTAACAGCAGCCGCTCTCTCCGGGCGCGCTTCATCGCTTCATCGTTCGTATCGCGCAGGGGAGGTGCAAAAAATGGCTCCGCTGCATCGGGTGCAATCTCTATTGCTGCCGCAATAGGTGCTACGCCATGCACGGTTGCTGCTGCGGAAGCAAGCACGCTGGTCTTCAGAATGTCTCGGCGTGAAAACTTTTTCATGAGTCCTCCACACAGCCAAAATGACTTACCTGATGTAAATCGGAAAAGCTTGACCTATCGGAGCTAGGCAATCCAGGAAAGCAAGTCTTTCAACTCAGTCGCGTTGTTTGATTCCGTTCCTCGCGGCATCGAAGGACCGATGGCGACGGCTTGGGTGTGCCCTTCGAACCAAACCAGAAAAGAGGATTGTTCTGTTCCAGGGAGTCGCTGCTGATTAAGCCAGTTGTAGTACGCGCCCATATCTCCGTCGATGAGTGAGCCGATCACATCTGGTTCAGCTCGTTCCCGGCTCGCGGATAACAACTCATTCATCGGCCTTTGTCGTTGCCGCGGGGCGAAGCGCACGAGCAAGGTCAGCGGTTGGGAACGTCGCAATGCCTCGCGAGCGGCCCATTGCGCGAATGTTGTGCTGAAGATCTGAGTTCCGGAACCTTCTGTCAGCAGTTTTAGCTGAAAGCGATCGAGGATCGCGTTTCCAGAGTTACCCAGTCCGATGTCAGCCGGTCGCATGCGGGCAAGAATGGTCCGAAGCGCTTCGGGTCCCATTCCGGGACGATCTATTTCAGACCGCATCTTTCGCAACAGAGCATTCCGTGCCGGCTCCAATGATTCATAAGAGACACAGGTCAGCGCACTGTCGTGGTCATCCGCTTTGCCACCGTCGATATACCAGTGCGCGAAAGCAACGCGATGGGCTTTCGCCCTTGCCGCAACTGCATCGAGGAGTGTCCTCAGGCCATTCTCCGGATTGACACGATTGAAGTAAGCGCCTTGGCCTCGGAGTTTTCGAAATAACGGCGCATCATAGGAAGACATTCCCTTTCCAATAATAGTGATTCCGAGCCGTGGAATTGGCGGAGGCTGCGGAGGAGCTGCCGCGCGGAGACGATCCGCATATGCCATGGCCGCGCTTCGAAAGCTGTCGAGCTGATGTGTCGTCCAAAGGTGTGCCGAGAGTTGTTCGACAAATTGGGAGGGCGCATTCACCCAGTCCGAACGCTCTAGTTCGCCTGAAACGCGAATCTGAGCAAATCCACTCAACCATGAACCCAATTGCTCTGGCGATAATGAACTCAAGACTTCGAGTTCGTTTTCCAAAGCATGTCGGGATCCTAAGCTTCGGAATGAATAAGTGCCGAATGCGCTCTTGTGCTAAGAACTAGTCTTTTGTTTCTTGGAATAATTGTTCTTTCGATGGAATCTGCCTCGCCATTTCATCGCGGATTTTTTCCGCTTGCTTAGCGAGCTTCTTCTTATCGAGGCCGGGTCTGTAATTGAATACAATTCCTACGGCACCGATTCTCTTGCCAGCCTCATCAAGCAGCGGAAGTTCATCTTCGAAGTGATTTCCAGTTTTGTTTACTTCCAGATTGCTCACGCCGGTATCGATCACTCGCATATCGTCTTCGTCGGCTTTCTTGCCGATCCGGCCAATATTCGAGGCGATGATTACATTTTTCGATTGATTGGGTGGCGTGACATGGAAGGCCATGATCACAACTTCCTTGTGCTTGGCTAAGGTGTCGTTCACGAGTCTCTGGGCGTAGATTTTCGGTGGCTGAGAATCGGGTTTTGTTTGGTCCTGGGCCAGCACCTCAAAGGACAGAACCAAGAGTGACGCCCAAACAATTGCTCTTGCTAATGTCATAAATTTCCTCAGTTCAATTTGGATAATCGGAACAACCTCCCGCCCCAGCATTTGCGCCTTGGGGTGGTTACCTATCCCGCAATTCCACTCCTACACAAACGAGACTCCCAGAGCCGCTGCTTCATGCCTGTGCATCGCTTCAAAATAGCCGCTCACCAGCTGATCTTCAGCGCAACCTGAATCTGGCGCGAGGCGGTCTGAGTTGAAGTGACCAAACCTGCACCAGTGATCGGTGTTGTTCCTCCGGTCACAGGGAATAATGTCTTTCCCGAACTGGGCGGAGCAAAATTCGTGAAATTTAGGATGTTGAAGAACTCCGCTCTGAATTGGACGTTGAACGCCTCTGAAATTGCGGGAATCTTGTTGTTCTTGAAAATCGACAAATCAAGGTTCTTCAGCCCTGGACCGGTGAGCGAATTGCGCGTAACGTTCCCAAGTCTTGTGAGTGGGTTAGGGGAGGCGAAGCAGCTCAAGTTGATGTATTGGACCTGACCTTGAGCCGGAATGTTGTATTGCAGCCGCGTTGGCGAACCGCATCCTGGGACTCGGTCGGGAACGTCGTATGGGGCAGTGTTCTTGAGCCCAAGTGGGTCGCCGCCTACCAACGGTGTAAACGGAAGTCCGTCGCTAGCCTGAAAAATTCCACCGAGCTCCCAACCATTGGCAGCCCAGGCAAGTGGACCGTGCAACGACTGTACCGCAGGGGCAATCCAGATCAGATTCTGAACAAAGTTCTTTCCGATGTTGAAATCTGCAGGACCGCGTCGCGATCGTTCGTCGAAGAAGAAGAGCCCAGAAATGGAATTTGCGAATGGGTCTCCCGCAAGACTTGCAGAACCGTCATCGATGGCCTTGCTGTAGGTGAACGAACTTTGACTCTGGAGTCCATGACTCATTCTCTTTACAACCTGCAACTGAAGTCCATCGTAGTAGGAATGTCCAGTCCACGCGAGTGCTGCGATCTGTCCCACATTAGGATTTAGTTTCGTTCCGCTATTTCGCGGCGTTGGCCAGAGTAGTCCCTGCGGTGTAGCGGTTGGCAGCACCGTGTTCACATCGTCTGAGCGAAACGGCTGATGAATTCCGCGCGTGCCGACGTACCCAGCTGTTACGGTGAGGTTTTTCACTATCTGCCTCTCGAGGAAGAGATTCCATTGCATAACGTAATTGCGGCTGGGATTCGGCTGGATATAGGTCTGCCGCAAGGCACTAGGCGACGCGGAAATGAGTGAAAACGATCCGTTGGGAAAAGCCCCAGGAGGGAGCGGGACTGCGCTACCCAACTCCAGGAAGGGCGCCGCCAAGGATGAGAGTAGCTCAAATTGATAGGGGAGGGGCAAGCTGTCGAAGAAACCAAAGGCTCCGCGTATTGAGGTTGTTCCAGTATGGAAAGGATCCCAAGCAAAGCCAATCTTAGGCTCGAAGTTTTTCGTCGTCGGATTGGAGAAATAGGGATCGCCCAAGTGCGGTTGTGCGTCGGTCAGACTTCGGAGAGTCGAGAGTTTGCCGTTCACCTCAGTGGGAACCGTAGCCATCTCGTAGCGCAATCCCAGATTAAAGGTTAGATATGGCCCGAGGTGAATGTCGTCCTGCAGATAACCAGCAAAGAGATTCTGCCGCATATTGCGAGGGGACGTTGTGCCGGGAACGCTCGCGTCGAATTCGTTGGCCTGCCCTGCCATGAAGGTGGCAACGGAGTTGAAGCGGAACAGCCCGCTAGGATTGGACAGCGCGAGAATATTGTTTCGCATGCGCTCGAACGCAAAACCGAACTTTAGGAAGTGCTTGCCTTTGGTGAGAAAGGCGTCGTCATAAGCCTGAATCGATGTCCATCCGTAATGGTAAGCCGATGGCCCGTTCACGCCGCCACCGAAGGTGATGATGCCAGCAGTGATGAGACTGGGCGCGTTCTGTCCAGGCACCACTCCCAGTTTGGGATCGTTTCCTGCCGCCACGGGTCCTGGGGCTGAACCGTTTATATCTGCGGCCACGCGACTTATTCCGAAGCGAACGGTGTTGATTAGAGTTGGGCTGAAAGTATGCGTTGTTTCACCTGAACCAGATTGCCGCCGAGTATGTGAGCGCAGGAAGATGTCGTTGAGCGAATCCGGCTGAGTAAACGTACCGTTGTCGAACATGTACGAACCATGCAGTGCGTCTTTGTCGCTGATCCGGTGGTCCCCACGAACAGTAAAATAGTCTTCAGGTGTGATCTGTTGTCCGACAAGTGAGTACTGTCCAGTCAAGCTACCTGCAGGCGTGGGTCCATTCGGCAGTGGATAGAAAATTAGATAAGGCTGAGTTGCCGGGCTGGCAGTCGCTCGCGCAGCTGGAGAAGGCACTTGTCCGATGGAAGTAAATCCGAGCGATTGGCGGAGTCCTTCATAGTCTCCAAAGATGAAAGTCCGATCTTTAGTAATCGGACCTCCCGCTGAGGCACCAAATTGATTCCGCTTGAAGGGAGGAATCTGCGCGCGGTCGAAAAAGTTGCGAGCATCCAGGGCGCTATTGCGGAAGAACTCGTAGACACTGCCGTGAAACTGGTTAGTGCCAGCCCGGGAAATTGCGTTGATCACGCCACCCGAAGTTCTTCCATACTCCGCCGAATAATTGCTCGTGACTACCGAGAATTCCTGGATTGCATCGACTCCCAAATTGAGACCTACGACGCTACCAGGTGCACCATTGGAATAATCGTTGATGCTGATTCCGTCGAGGCGATAGTTATTCTGCTGCGGTCGAGCGCCAGCGATCGTGATCTGCACGCCATAGCCGCGATTGCCGCGATCGGCTCCGACGGCTACGGCTTTCTCTGTTCTGACTGCCGCTACTCCGGGTTGCAAGATTGCGAGCTGGGTCCAATCGCGTCCGTTGAGTGGAAGCTCGCGGACTGTCTGCGCGTCGACCACCTCGCTGATTTGAGAGGATGCCAGCTCAACATCAGCGGGTGAGTCCTTTACTTCGACACTTTGTGTCACGTTGCCGGGTTGCAGGCTGACGTTCAGTAAAGGTTGAGCGCCGACCTCCAACTTGACGCGCGACTGCGTCGTCGCAAATCCGCTCGCTGCGATTCGTATTTCATAGTCGCCCGGCTGAAGATTCGGTGCGACATAAAACCCTTGTGAGCTTGATGTGACTGTGGTCACGCTTCCCGTTTCAGTGTTGCGAATCGTGACTTGCGCGTTCGGAATCACTGAACCGGACGAATCTGCAACCGTACCCGATACTGTTGCGCCAACGGTCTGCGCTCGCAGTGAGGATGCCAGTAAGCTTACGAAAACTGCGACTGCGAAGTAGAAACACGCACGCTTTTGAATTCGAGTGAACATCGCTGCCTCTCCATTGCCGGTTTTCGATGAGCCGGCGACTCTTCAGCAAACCTTCTTCTCAGGAGAGGAGTAGCGTTCAGTTCAACTGTGGACTTCAGCGCTCCAGATGCAGATATTCTCTTGCCGCGCTTTCCTCGGTCGATTGAGCTCTACCATTAGCCCGGGGCATCTCGATACGAACCCGGGTGCCCTCTCCTTCACTACTGAAAATCGATAACTCCCCACCCTGTGCCGAGCAGATCGACTGCACGATCGAAAGTCCGAGGCCCGCACCTCCCGAGTCTCGCGATCTGGCTTTGTCTGCTCGATAAAACCGCTCACAAATGTGCGGCAACGCGCTGCCTGGGATCCCAATCCCGGTGTCGCGCACTTCGAGCACTGCCTTGGATCCTTGGATCTCAACTAGGAGTTCTACTGAGCCGCCCGAAGGTGTGTACTTTATGGCGTTGTCAAGAAGATTGACCACGACTTGCTTCAGCAGCGATGGGTTACCCACTACCATCACTCCGCAAGAAACTAGATATTCCAGTCGAATCGACTTTTCGTCGGCGAGCAATCGCATTTGCTCTGCCGTGGAGGTTGCAAGCTCACCGAGATTCACAGTCGTAACTTCTCTGGTCGCATCACCGGCCTCAAGCCTGGAAATCTCCAATAACTGGCTCACGATCTTGCTCAGCCGCGCAATCTCCTCGAGTGCGCTGCCGACGATTTCCAGGGCTGTGGGTGATAAGTGCTCATATTGCGTAAGTGATTCAAGCTCGCCTCGAAGGATCGTGAGTGGTGTACGCAATTCATGTGATACATCCGCCGAGAACCGGCTGATGTGACGGAAGGAGTCTTCTAGGCGCGCCATCATGCGATTGAGTGATGTGGTGAGGCGCTCTATTTCGTCCCCGGTTCGAACTACGGGCAGCCTCTCGCCGAAATTGCGAGACGTTATTGTTTCGGTCGTGTGCGTGATCTCGTCAAGCGGACGCAGAGCACGCTTCATGATCACGATGCCACCCAGGATGGCTGCCGCGATAATGACAGGCATCCCAAACAGTAGGGTGAGGATCAGCCCGTGCAGGACTGACTGAATATCGCGGGAGGACGCTCCAACCTCTATCAAAAAGGAAGTGCCGTTGGGTATGACAAAGGGAACGGCTTCAATCAGCACGGGATGGCTGCCGGCTCCCGACTCCACAAGCGAAAACGGACGAGAGCCCCAGCTTCGCAAAATGGGAATTCTTGATGGAAGGAACTTTTGATTAATGGGAGCCGGGGATTGGTACAGTGTGCTTCCGTCGCGCCGTGTAATGCGGATGAATCGTCCACTGATTTCCGGCGCCATTTCGTTGATTTCGCCTGTGACGAATGATTCGCCCTTCCGTTTCACATCGACCAGCAACTTCTCGCCGATTGATTGAGCATCACTCCGAAGCGAGTTTCTTAGATTGGAATCGAGATAGCGTGCCAGCCCCAGATAAACCGCCGCACCGAAGATCACGAGGCAAACGGCAAGCACGCCGGCGTACAATGCTGCCATTCGTAAACGGAGGGAATTGAAGTTCATCCTTCCGCTCCTTCCCGAATTGTGTAACCCACTCCGCGCACCGTGCGCAGAAGTTTGGAATCATGGCCGGTATCTACTTTGTTTCGGAGATGCCGGATGTAAACGTCGACGATGTTGGTTATTCCGTCGAAGCTCTCATCCCACACGTGCTCGATAATCATATTGCGCGAGAGGACTCGTCCGGCATTGCTCATAAGATACTCAAGGAGCGCGTATTCTTTGGAAGTAAGATCGATGCGCTGTCCGGCGCGCTTGACTTGCTGCGAGAGCCGGTCCAACTCAAGATCGCTCACTCGAATAGTGCTCGCGCGATTCACTGGACCTCGTCTCATCAGCGCCTTGATGCGAACCGACAGCTCGGCAAACGCAAAGGGCTTCGTGAGGTAATCGTCGGCGCCGGTCTCCATATTCGCAACCTTGTCCTGTACGGTGTCGCGGGCAGAAAGAATCAGCACTGGCACGGAAGAGTTCTCCCTCCGGATTCGGCGCAGCACTTCACTGCCATCCATGCCGGGCAACATGAGGTCAAGAAGTACAAGGTCGTACTGGTACGCTTGCGCGAGCTCCAGTCCGCTTCGACCATCCTTGGCAACATCAACTGCATATCTTTCGGCGATCAAGCCTCGCTTGATGAAGCTTGCTAACTTCACTTCATCCTCGATCAACAAAATGCGCATTCTCGGCTCCATATTAGGCGCGGCTGCAATGAACCGCACATGAACTCAAAATGAAAGTTCGTTCATAAAAATGGTCATTTGGGCTAGCGCGACATTCTCCCTCGGTTCGAGCGTATTTCCTGAATGAAATTTCATCCTCACTTCAGGAACGGCTCATGCTCTCTAACTAAGCTTCAAAATGCGTGGGGGAAAGAACATGAGGAGAGCTTTGCTAACGTTGGCAGTTCTCTGCGTAACGTGTGCGGCAGCCAGTGATAGCACACCGCTAAGACTTGTAGCGAGCGTTGATTTGCCAAAGTACTCTGGCGACTTCGATCATTTTGCCGCTGATGTCAATGGCAATCGGCTGTTCCTGGCAGCCGAGGACCACGGCACGCTGGAGGTCTTCGATCTGAAGAGCACCAGGTGGCTCAGGACAATCCGAGGCTTCGAGGTGCCGCACAGCATCCTCTATCTTCCTGCCTCACAAAAGCTGCTTGTGACCGACGGCGGAGAGAGTATGTCGAAGGTCCTCAACGGCCCAGATTTTCAACTCCTGAAGAAAGTCCCACTTATCCCGGGCGCGGATTCGCTCGCTTACGATCCGGACAAGCACCAGGCTTATGTGGTTACCGGGGGCAAAGACGTACAAATGAAGGAGTCGGTGCTTTCGGTAATCGATACGAGGGACTTTAGCAAGAAGGCCGATCTCAAGTTTGACTCCGCGCACGTCGAAGGCATGGCGCTTGAGTCGCAGGGTAAGCGGATGTTCGTCAACGTCACGGACCATAATGAGATTGACGTCGTAGATCGTGACAGCATGAAGATCGTTGATCGCTGGCGGCTTGAGAGTGCTGGCGAGAATTCGCCGATGATCCTCGACGAACCCAACCATCGTCTTTTTATCGTCTGCCGCAAGCCGGCCAAGCTCGTCGTTTTAGATACGCAGAGTGGTAAGCAGGTCGGGGCATGGGAGACAGCTGGACATTCTGACGGCATGGCTTTCGACAGGGCGCGGAAGCGCATCTATGTGCCTGGAGCTGAGGGATATATCGCCGTGTATCAACAGAAGGATGCCGATCACTACGAGCTAATCGCCAAGGTACCCACTGCGCCCGGAGCGAAGACGTGTCTCCTCGTTCCCGAACTGAACCGCTTGTATATAGCAGTGTCCCCTGGCGAAGGAAAATATGGTGCCCGTGTCCTTGCTTTCGAGACTCTGCCATAGTCTTCCTCCGGGAGAACTCGCGATCAAGCCGCACGCTGAGTTTCATTCGCGGGCCGTTCGCCCGGTGATGCGCAGGTCGATTGATGGCGTAGACAGCGCCACGCGAGCAGGATCAACTCACAACAGCCGCACCACGGTAGGCGGAAATGCATGACAATTTCCAGCTGCTCGCAAGAGTAGTGAGGATTTGAACCTCCGACGCTTGCTCTGGAACCGAAATCAAAAATCCAAGTGCTTGCTTTGGTGTGCTTAGGAGCCCAACACACCGTTCGTTCTCTCTCTCTCTCTCGTTGTACCGAAGTTGTACCGATAATCCGTGTGTGTCCGCACTTCACATATCCGCGAATTGGTTGAGATCGACCGCGCGAAAGATTGCGGAACCCAGCTGATATTGGCCTCGAGTTTCCATGAACAAACATTAAGGAAAAGTTAATGGGCAACCTGTTGTATCGTCGCGTCCAATTTAGCGGTGTAGCAGCGAAAGCGAGGTTCGTATGCGTCGTCGTGATGCGTGCACATTCGTCGTTGCGTTGATTATCGCAAGTAGCGTCGTATCCTCCGTCTCTGCCCAAGTCGCCGGCGGAGTCATTGCCGGCACGGTTTCCGACACTTCTGGAGCTGCTCTGCCCAATGCGAAAGTGATCGTGCACAACGTCGCCACGAGCGTTGACACCGAGTTGAATTCGAATGAGAGCGGGTTCTACCGTGCAGCGAACCTTTTACCTGGAACATATGACGTGACTGCCTCCGCGCGGGGATTCTCGAACCTTGTGCGAAGGAGTGTTGTTCTTACAGTAGGAGCTGAACTGACTATTGATTTGATCCTACGGGTCGGCGCCGCTCAGGACAAAATTGAGGTTACAGCGGAAACACCCATTGTGGATACGTCGACGTCGACGCTGAGCTCAGTCGTGAATGCTTCCACGCTTCGCGAGCTTCCGTTGAACGGGCGTGATTGGACGAGCCTGGCAACGCTGCAACCGGGTGTCACCAGCGTTCGCACGCAGTCGACAGTCGGTGCGACATCCTCACGCGGCAACCGTGGCTTTGGCGACGAGCTCACCGTCGCCGGTCACCGCCCACAGGAGAACAATTATCGGATTGACGGCGTGAGCATTAATGACTATTCGAATGGCGCACCTGGCGGCGCCGGCGGTGCCAATCTGGGCGTCGATGCAATCAGCGAGTTCTCCGTTTTGACCAGCAACTATTCTTCGGAATACGGAAGAACTTCTGGCGGTGTAATCAATGCCATTACGCGTACCGGGTCCAACGCATTCCATGGCGCGGGATTTGGTTTCTTTCGCGACAGCTCGCTTGATGCACGCAACTACTTCGATGCCGCGACGAAGCCTCCGCTACGGCGTTACCAGTTCGGCGGGTCAGCGGGAGGACCGATCATCAAGGATAAGACATTCATTTTCGGTAACTACGAAGGCTTGCGCCTGAACCAGGGTGTCACATTCAGCGACACGGTTCCATCGCAGGCTGCGCGAAACGGGCAGCTCTCGACCGGCAACGTGACCGTGGACCCTGCCGTGAAACCCTATCTCGATTTCTGGGCGCTGCCGAATGCGGGGCTCCTTGGCGCCGGGGATACGGGCGTCTACAACGTCGCCACCGACCAAACATTGAAAGAGAACTTCTTTACCACGCGGATTGATCATCACTTCTCGAACACAGACAGCTTGTTCGGCACATATATGTTTGACGACGCCAGCTTTGACGTTCCTGATTCGTTGAACAACGAGTTCTTCGGGAATCTCACTCGCCGCCAACTGATCGCGATCGAGGAAACTCACGTCTTCACTCAGAACTTCATCAACACGGTCCGAGGGGGCTACAACCGGACCAAAGGGTTCGTGAACACTGCCGGAGCTGCGATCAATCCCAAGGCTGCCGATCTCAGCTTAGGTACTGCCCCTGGCCGGGCGGCTGCAATCATCACTGTTCCTGGACTTACGACCTTCAACGGAGGAGTTGGAGCGAACTCGTTTTTCGACCATATTGGAAACTCATACCAGTTTTACGACGACGCTTTCATTACACACGGCACGCATTCGTTCAAGGTCGGTTTCTCGTTTGAGCGATCGCAGTACAACCTGTTCGCGCTCCGCAGACCGAACGGTCTGTTTGCCTTTGGCTCACTGGCGAAATTCCTGACAAACCAACCGACCAGCCTGTTTGCCCTCGATCCAGCCCGGTCGAAAGAAGCCGGGCTCAGGCAGTCGATCATCGGCGGCTATTTCCACGACAACTGGCGGTTTACCCCGTCGCTGACTCTCAATTACGGCATACGCTATGAAATAAGCACCAACCCGATCGAAGCTCACGACGGACTTCAGACAGTTGTGAACTTGAACGGCGGAGCGCCAGTGCCGGTCCACACGTATTTCACAAATAATCCAACCCTCAAGAACTTCGAACCGCGGATCGGCTTCGCATGGGATCCGCAGAAGAACGCCAGGACGGTCGTGCGCGGTGGTTTCGGTGTTTACGATCACCTCCCGCTGCTTTACATTTACACGCCGAAGGCTGCTCAAGGTACGCCATTCGTAGTAAGCACGACGGTGCGGAATCTGCCGGCCGGCTCCTTCCCGAAGGGCGCATTCAGTCTGGCAAATTTCTCCTCATTGACGGGACTGGGTAGCACCTACATCCAGCCCGACCCACCTCGCAACTACATCATGAACTGGAATCTCACGATCCAGCGCCAGCTTATTTCCGACTTGACGCTGCAGGCCGCGTATGTTGGGTCTCGTGGAATTCACAATGCTTTTACGATGGACGATTCCAACATCGTTCTGCCTGTAGCGAAAACTGCGCAAGGCTATGTATGGCCGACGCCGCAAGGGAGCGGGACGCGGCAAGACCCGAACGCGGGGGTCTTAAGGTCCGACTGGTGGGATGGCGACTCGTACTATCACGGATTGCAGACCATGGTGCGCAAGCCGCTCAGCCATAGTTTCCAGATTCAGGGCTCATATACCTGGAGCAAGTGCCTGGACACCGGCTCGGCAGCATCGCGCGGCGATCAGTTCCTGAATGGAATTACCAGTCCTCTATTTTTTGATAAGGCGCACCGCAAGGGATTCTGCGATTTCAACATCTTTCACACGTTTACACTCAGCTCTCTATGGAATGTGCCTGCACCGAGCGGGAACGCGCTCGCGAGGGCCATACTAGGCAATTGGGAGCTCGGAACGATTCTGAACTCGACTTCGGGAACGCCATTTACAGCGATGATCTCTGGGGATCCGCTCGGCTTAAACAGCGACGATCCCATCGGATACCCTAACATCCTGAGCACCCCCGAATGTAAGCACCCAGTCAATTCCGGCAACGCACAGCACTACATCAAGACGCAATGCTTCACATTCCCGTCGCCCGCCACGCTACTCGGTAATTCGGGCCGCAATGGCGTCGTCGGACCAGGCCTGCTCGACCTTGACATGTCCGCATACAAGAATGTGCCTGTTTCGCGCATCTCCGAAGCATTTCGGATGCAGTTCCGGGCCGAGTTTTTCAACATTCTGAATCACACAAACTTCGCGGTGCCGCTGAGCACGAACGCAATCTTTAACCAGTCGGGCAACCTGCTCGCCAACGCGGGCCGGCTTACGGCGACGCAAACGACGTCACGCCAGATCCAACTCGGAGTCAAGGTGATCTGGTGAGCGGAAACCGATCCTTGTTCGTCTTTCGATTCCTACACACCTGAGGACTCAGAATTACTTCCGGAACAGGAATGGCAAGGTTGAACCGAGACAGCTATTCGTCAGTCGCAGCAAGGGCAATTCCTAACGGCGCTGGTGAGTTGCTCGTCCCGTTCAGTTCCGCATGAGTTCGTTAGGTGCTGGCCTCTTTGCGATGTGCCGCTGATTCCCTGATCCGCAAACTCACAATCGAGCGTTCATCCGGGTATTGCGAACTCTCGAAGATCGTGTATCTCCACGTCTCGGGTCTGAGTGGTGAAAGGTTGTTCCTATCGAAAGTTGCTGGTAAGGTCACAGGCGGCTCGCGATACGATTCAGTGCCGTGGACAAATCCCGGCCAGTGTTTGTATCGTGAGTCTGGACGTCCATCGGCCGCAACACATTCGAATTAGTTACGTATCGACCATTGTTCCTTTCTGCTCCAGCGCTTCTTCAGTTGCTTTGAAAATCATTTGCGAGAGTCGGGTAGGTAATTTGGGTTGCAACGGCAGGCCGGATCTAACGCGCACTGACGGGAACCGCGGCTTGCGCCTCCAGGCTGCTTTTCAGTTCTGACCTCGCAACCAGAGTGGCAGCCAATCCACATGCCGCTGCAAAGGATAGCCATAGTCCCGGAATGGCTCGATTGCCGGTTACATGAATTAGATATGTGCTGATGGCAGGCGTGAAGCCGCCAAAAATAGCCGTCGCGAGGCTGTATGCAAGAGAAAAACCAGATGTTCGGACTTCAATGGGCATCATTTCTGTGAGAAAGACAACCATTGCTCCGTTATAACTCGCGTAAAGAAATGACAACCACAGTTCGACCACGAGCAATCGGGAGAACGACGGCGCAACCACTAACCACGCCAGTGCTGGGTAGGCAGTGATGAGAGCAAGCAGCGTGCACGCAAGCAACAACGGCTTTCTCCCCACACGATCTGAGAAAGCCCCCATAATCGGCAGCCAAAATAGGTTGGAGGCTGCCACACACAACGTGACAAGAAGGCTGTCGCTACTCGGAAGACGCAGCACGGTACTACCGAACGTCGGAGTATACGCAGTAATCATGTAGAAGGACACCGTAGTCATCGTTGTCAGAAGCATCCCGATGGCCACAACACGCCAATTATTCGCAAGCGAGACCAGAATTTCGCGCCCGCTCAAACGAGTTCTTCGGCGTTTAAATTCATCTGTTTCTTCGAGCGTTCGCCTCAACAGAAAAAGGAGCGGCACAATGCTGCAACCGATCAGCAATGGCACACGCCATCCCCAAGCCACCATCTGTGCCGGCGAGAAGCGTGAGTGGAGTATTACGCCCAGAATAGCTGCAAATATAACGGCTACTTGTTGGCTAGCCGATTGCCAGCTTACGTAGAACCCTTTGTGTCCTGGGGTGGCAATTTCGGAGAGGTAAACAGAAACGCCACCCAACTCAGCACCTGCCGAAAATCCCTGTAGTAATCGGCCCAGCAAGACGAGAAGTGGCGCAATGAGTCCTATCTTCTGATACCCAGGCAGACAAGCGATTGAGACAGTGCCGACTGACATCAGCCCGAGAGTCAAAATGAGGCCTGCGCGACGGCCATGGTGATCGGTGTAGGTCCCAAGTACGATAGCTCCAAGAGGGCGCATCAGAAACCCAGCACCGAAGGTCATCAGAGTAAGCATCAGAGATGCGAATTGACTGGCAGTCGGAAAGAATGTCCGAGCGATCTCTGGGGCGTAATAACCAAAGACCATGAAGTCATACATTTCGAGGAAATTCCCGCTGGCAACGCGCACAATCGACCAGATCTTTGGAGCTTTCGAGATTCGGCTTAAATTTTCCATATAAGAACCTCAGGGCTCCTATCTCAGATCAACAACATACTGATCCATATACATAACGCTGTCAGCTTTTGACCAAACTCCGATTTTGCCGGTGACTGGCTGCGTGAGTTGATGTTCCAGCAGCAACTTTCCATCGAGAAAACCTTCTACCTTGGTCCCCGCTACCTTTACCTTTAGGTCATGCCACTGCCTAGTAGCAGTCGGAGTATTCCGAACCCACTTCACAGGACTTCGTTTTCCATTCTTGAATTGCCACAACACGAGATTGTTTTCTAAGGCATTGGCACGCAGTGTCAGATAGTCGCCAGTCGGTTTCAAGTTAAAGAGAATGCCTGCGCCCTGGTCGATTCTTCCCGCTAAAGGCTTAAAACGCATGCTAATTTCCCCTTCGCGGAAGTCTTCAACGTCCTTTGCAACGGCGTAAGGGTAATACGCAAAAGCCCGCACATTGTCGAGGAACTCTGCATATCGATCGCCATACAAAGCACGCGCTTTGTCTGCCAAGTTCGTGGCCGGCTGACCCTCCTTCCATTTACTACCGTTCACCATGAGCACTTTCTTGTCTCCCTCTTGGGCAATCGTCCAGACGCCAACAACAGGTGTCATACTCTTGGGCTCTGTTCCTAATGCTTCGGAGGAAAAATCAATAACTCTTGCCGCAGGCAAAAAAGTGACGGCTGTCAAGATAAGCACAAAGAAACACTGCATACTTAGCTCCTCATTGAATGCACTAATCCTAAGAGTGAGATCGACGGCAAAGCGAGATAGAAACATATCTCGGATAATCGGGAGGAGTGAATTATGTGAGGATAACCGCGATAAGGAGATTCAGATTGCTGGATTGGAGGGTCGATTCCGGCCAACTCCCACAGTAGTGGCAGAATCTCCTCTGGCGATGTGGAACGGCTTTGTGCCTCCTTTGTTCCAACCGAATAAATGATCAACCCGTATTTGTCTTCTTGAGTCGATCCGAGGAATCCGCCCCCGCGTCCCAACGGAAAATCCACTTTGGTTTTAGGTAGTGCACGACGAAGTTTCGCAAGAACGGATTGGCTGAAATCAAGGAGACGAGGATCTTCGGAACCCAGATAGACAGTGATCCGAATCGGTTTCTGAATCTGCCTTAATGCAGTCACCACGGCTGGCGCAAGGGAATGTCGCCGATCTTCTGTAAAATCCGCCGATCCTGTGTATCTTGCGAAAACAACAATAAATATCCACGCAATGACGATTGCTGTTGAAGCGTATGATTTTTCCCACATCAGCCTACCTGGGTGCCACCAGACCGTGGTGAGCACAAGGAACATAAGGATTGCAGTACTGCCACCTACGATCGTGGCCCCGACGAGAAGACCTTGTTCAAACGGTTTAAGAGCTGCCGTCAAAGAGAGGCGTGCAATGCCGCGAACAAAAGCGTTACTGCCGAGAGCGGCGAAGTCCAAAACCCATGAACCCAACGTAAAGCCAAGGGCGACGATCGCAGCGGTGGAGGCACTCCCTGTGATGGCTGCCGCGAAAAGTGAGATGGCACCAATGATTAGTCCGTAGAGAGCGTGACCAAGCAATATAGAAAACACTTCCGGTACATAAACGTGGCCACCGGAGACTCGCCAAAGAACGATGGCCAGAATGCCTGGAATTTCTACTACCAGAAGAGCGCACGCTAGCACGAGAGTCTTAGAGGCGATCAAATCAACAGCAGATGAGGGTAACTGAAGTAAGATGCGAAATGCTCCTGAGGCTTTGTCCGTTGACAACATGCGAATGGCCAGAAATGGGAAAAGCAAAGTCAAGACGAGATATAGTCCGCCAAGAGTCGGGACAATAATTCCATCGAATGGGTTCAATCCCGTCGCTAGCTGAGGCGATGTCAAGGCAGCGCGGCTGGACTGGTTATAGAGGTCAATCGCTGTCATAAAACTATAGCCAGTCAGAGGAGAAGAAATGAGCAGCAGGATCCAAAAAGCGCGAGATGCAAAGAGGGTGCGCAACTCGATCAGGAATAAAAGTTTGAGCTTAGACCAGTGCATAAAACACATCTTCCAAATTGGCATCTGGGCGTCCAATCTTTACTTGCAGCTCAGGCAAAGTGCCAGCAACCACTACTCCACCAGAATTCAAAAGCACAAACCGATCGCAGGATCGCTCCGCGTCTCTCAGTTGATGGATTGAAAGCAGTAGACTCCTGCCGCATCTTGTCAGATCTCGCAAAGACAATGTAACTCCGCGCACCTGTCTTAGATCCAGACCATCGAAAGGTTCATCGAGAAGCAGCACTTCTTGGTGAGCGAGCCAAGCTAGGCTTAGGAGCAATCGTTTCAAAGTGCCTTTTGAGAGAGATTTAATCCGGTTGGAGGCATAACTTGGAAGGTCAAACCTCTCAAGTGCTTCATCCCTCTCGTTGCCCCCGCGTCCGAAGATCTTTGCATAAAAATCAAGGACAGCACCGACGGAAAGATCAGGATGTGGAGCAATTCCGTCCTCCAGATAGAACAGTAACTTTGGCCGATTTCGAAGTGGAACTTGAACTCCATTCCAGCTTAGTCGTCCTGAGCTCATCGGAAGGAGACCAGCGAGGCCCTGCAGAAATGTCGTCTTACCTGCGCCATTAGGACCTATGAGTCCCAGAATTTGGCCATCCGGCAGGGAGAGCCCGACCTCTTTCAGCGCACACACAGATCCAAAATACTTGGAGAATTCTTCCGCGATCAACATTTCAATTTCCACTCATCGATCACACAGCGGGCTTCTCAGATCTTGCTGCTGCCGTGCCTACAATCAACATTAACGGGGCACGATGCGCTCTGCGATAAATCCGTGGGGCTCGTCGCGGATGTGTTCCGTCTTGATGTCGTTTAAGGCCTTCCATGCCGGATCCAAGAGAGAGCGGATTTTTGATTTATTTGACACGCGCAGCTCGAACGTTTTTGTATCCGAGTACTCCGACAGGATCAGATAGCTCCAATCAGTTCCTTCATATTTGTTGAGGTATAGACCGTATCCAGCGAGGACACTCTCCTTCACGAAAGCTTGGAGCTGTGGCGTAACGTAGCCCTGCACGAAGTCCTTACCGGCAGCCAATGGAACTTTGAACTTGTAATACGAGACGTCATAGACGGCTTTCGCTGCACCTCGCGAGCTCATTCCGGATGCGTCCAGCGTCTCTCCAACGTTCAAATTTTCGGGAGGACCGATAGCCAGAATCTTTGGCGGCAAACCTGCCGGCATTGCCCGCTCGACTTCTCTCCATTTGTCCGTATCGCCATAGGTATCGAAGTCGATGCGAATCAACATGTCCCAAGGCACAGAGTTTATGTGGACGTATGATGCAAAGAGAATCATGTAATCCTTGAAGACACCTTCGGACTTCCATTTCTCGAACTGCGCCACGCCATCCGTCTCGATGTATTTCCGTAAAGCGGGACGATTCTCGGGTGATGAACGGTAGCTGTAGAAGATGACGAACTGCGGATACCGGGTTGCGCTTTGGGCAGGTTCCTGAGCCGAAAGCGTAACGGCTGAGATCGACAGAAAAATAACCAGGGCAAATGTGAAACAGCATCGCTTGTCAAAAGACATGCGGAGGTGGAGGGCTTCCATCATTAAGGGTGCTCCGAAAATTGGTTTGCTCGGTACATCCCTGTTCACGGCCAGGCCAGTGAGTGAGCTTCGATAACTCACAGCGGTGGAAAGAATAAGCTTGCCCAGCAGAAATCCAAGGTTAATTCCTGTTTATTTTGACCTCAGCTGCAGATCATATGGCTGAGCAATAGCCCTTCGCCGACAAAGCCACTCGGAGATCCGGCACGCGTCTGACCTTACGCAGCAGAAGTAACCTCTGAACTCAACGGCAGCCAACACAGCATCTGTCCTGAATTTACACCGCAATAGCGATGGGATCGTTGGCTTAAAAAAAATTAATGAGGCTCTCATTTACCGGGGGGACTATTCTCTCGCGGTACGCGCGAGATCTCAGCCTGCTGTCGCTCCGAAGGGTGAGTTTGTAAAGGGGGTCGTGTTAATGAGGCAAAAATGTGTCTTAACGATCTTTGTAAGTCTATTTCTTGTCAGTGCCGCGCATCCCCAGACGCTACCTCCGCGCACTTATCGCTTTGTTTCAGAATGGAAAACTCCGCCGCAACATCTGGTCGCATACACGTCAGAGCTCGACAAGAACGTTCGTCCTGTGCTCGAGAGACTGATGCGTGATGGAACGATTTTTGATTTTGGAGTTTACACAACGATTGTCAAGGAAGACGAAGGCGTGACGCACGGTTACTGGTTCGAGATTCCGACACTGCCTTCCTTGGACAGCGCATTGAATGCCCTCTCCAATTTGCCAACGAGCGAGATCGGGAATTCCTCCCTTAAACAACATGACTTTCTTTTCCGAATTCTGCTACGGGGGAGTCGTTCGGCTTCCGGCAAGAATGGCATCTTCTATGTCAATTCAACTCTGACTCAGCCGGGCAAACGCGACGATTGGAGGGAGTGGTGGGACAAGTATCAAAAACCGATGTATGAGCAATTCCTTCACGATGGATGGATCACGTCCTATGAAATCGACACAGGCGAGGTCCACACGATGGATGCGGGTTGGGTGTATCTCGCGTATGTGGCACCAAGTCTTGAAGCGGTCGACAAGATCAACAACGCGTTTCGCATCCGAGTTGAGAAGCGCGCCCCCGAAGAAAATCAGGCGATCAACTCTGGGCTTCAGGCGATTGCTGTGGCTGGTTCCCACCGAGACTACATGGCACGCGCAAACAGCTATGCCACGAAGTAATCGCTGCAAACCGCTTTACACGCGGACATCCTGCCCGTCGTGCGGAGCTCCTTAATTTAAATTAATGATTTATTTCGTTTTTTTCGGAATATTCTCGGTTCCGCTTAGCGAGCCGTCATCACCTGCAAACCCACGCGCGACTCCTTAGCAAAATCGATTCGGAGGTCCGTGATGACCCTCAAGAAGTTCAGTGTGCAAATAATTGTGATTCTTTTTATATGCCCACTGAGCGTGGAACGCGGTTCTGCTCAAGTGTCCGGTGGCACTATCGTTGGTACGGTGCGGGACACCTCAGGTGCAAACATTCCGAGTGCAAACGTGACAATCAGGAATAATGCAACCGGAATCGTGACGACAGTTACGACAAACCAAAGCGGTCTCTACCGTGTGCCGAATCTAACTCCCGGTACATACCAGGTCACGGCATCTGCTACTGGTTTTGCCACGACGGTCGAAGACAATGTGATCGTTGATGTTGGATCAGAAATAGGTGTTAACCTGCAGTTGCGTGTTGGAGCACTGACCGAAAAAGTGCAGGTTACGTCGGAGGCGCCTGAAGTTTCGACCACGAATTCTACGATCAACGCTGTCGTGAATGAAAACACAGTTAGGGAGTTGCCGCTGAATGCGCGTGACTGGACTGCTCTCGCAAGTCTTGAGCCGGGAGTTGCCACCGTAAGAACCGCAGTGGGGCTAAACGCAAACCCAGGAAGAGTTAACCGGGGGTGGGGAACGCAGCTGACCATAGGAGGAAATCGACCGCAACAGAATAACTATCGGATGAATGGCGTCAGTATTAACGACTATGGAAATGGTGCACCCGGGAGCGTTCTAGGCGGAGACCTGGGCGTAGACGCTATCCAGGAGTTCTCGGTAGTAACGAGCAATGCCTCCGCAGATTATGGACGCAGCTCGGGAGGCATTATCAATGCGATCACAAGATCCGGCACCAATTCTTTTCATGGCTCTGCTTACGAATTTATCCGTAACAGTGCGCTCGATGCTCGCAATCCGTTCGACTTTAATCCAGTGAACGGCTTGCCTTTCATTCCACCTTTCAAGCGGAATCAATTCGGTGGCACGGCGGGAGGTCCAATCAAGAAAGACAAGATCTTCATGTTCGGTGACTACGAAGGCTTGCGCCAGACTCTCGGGGTGAGCCAGCGTTCTGTCGTGCTATCCCCCAACGCGCGAACTGGCCAGCTCGTTAGTGGCCAAGTGACGGTAGATCCCAATGTAGTTCCTTTTCTGAAAATTTATCCGCTTCCCAACGGAACTCTCCGCGGGGACCGCGCGGACTTTTTTGTTGTAAACACTCAAATCGCGAAGGAAAACTTTGCTACAACGCGGTTCGACGAAAAACTATCCGAGTCTGACAATCTAAATGCCACCTATATGTTCGACGACAGCGATACACAGGCTCCGGATAACTTGCATACAGTGCTTTTGGGCACTTTGTCACGACGCCAACTCTTCACAACAGAGGAGACACACACATTTCGGCCAAACCTGATCAACACCGCGCGCTTCGGATTCAGTCGATCAGTTGCTTACGCGCCGAAGAACCTGGCTGCGATCAATCCAGTTGCGAAAGACACGTCATTGGGCTTCTTTCCGGGGAGAAACGTCGGTGCACTCAGCGTCTCCGGTCTTACCCTTTACCAGGGTGGCTTAGGGAGTGCAGGTGAATATGACTTCCACTTCAACTCGTTCCAATACTACGATGATGCCTTTTTGACGAAGGGGATACATTCCCTAAAATTCGGCGGTTCCGTAGAGAGAATTCAAGCTAACCAGATTGGCAGATCACAACCAAATGGACAGTTTGCCTTCGGCAGTATCAAGAATTTTCTGACAAATCAGCCCACGAGCTTCAATGCTGCCCTTCCGGGCCTAGTGACTCCCCGCGATCTCCGACAGCTCATTGTCGCTGGCTATGTTCAGGATGATATGCATTCCTTCTCAAATCTGACCGTGAATCTGGGGGTACGCTACGAGATGTCTACTGTACCGACAGAGACTCGTAACAAGCTTACAAGTCTTCATCAGATCACCGATACACAACCGGTTCTAGGGCCTCCATATTTTTCGAACCCGACACTTCGAAACGTTGAACCGAGAGTCGGATTTTCCTGGGCACCGTTTCACGACGATAAGACCGCAGTTCGAGGAGCATTCGGAATCTACGACGTGCTGCCCTTGACATATGAGTTTCAACTAGTGTCGATCTTGTCGGCTCCGTTTTTTGAGTCAGGATCAGTCGTCCGACTCGCGCCAGGAACTTTTCCCACTGCAGCAGCTGGTTTGTTGGGAGCAAACAAACTCCGCTATCTGAACCTTGAACCAGATCCGCCAAGGAATTACGTCATGCAATGGAACCTGAACATTGAGCACCAGCTCATGAAAGATCTTACGGCGTTCGTAGGTTACATAGGCTCGCATGGCGTGCACCAACCGTTTCGTTCTGACGACAGCAACATCGTCCTACCGATTGCAAAAACGCCTCAGGGCTATGTCTGGCCGACTCCAGTCGGCAGCGGTACCAGAATCAATCCAAACGTGGGACAGGTCAGCAGGCTTTTTTGGGAAGTCTCCTCGCACTACAACGCGCTACAGGTACGAGCTTCTAAGCGCATGAGCCACGGTTTGCAATTTGGAGGAGCGTACACCTGGGCTAAGACTATCGATGACGGATCGTCAACGTTGGCCGGCAATGCTTTTGCAAACTCGATTTCAAGCCTTTATTTCTTTGATCCGCATCTCAGACGTGGACTTTCTGATTTTGATATTCGGCATAACTTCGTTCTCAACTACATTTGGCAGCTACCTACGCTGGAGTCGCTGCCCGGGGCTGCTCGGTGGGCGCTAGGCGGTTGGCAGTTTGGGGGTATCTTTCAGGCGAGTTCAGGACTTCCATTTACACCTCTCATTTCCGGGGATCCCCTTGGAATGCTGAGTGCGAGTGAAGACACCTTCTCGTTCCCTGATCGCATCACCGGAGCCGGATGCAGTGGCAACCCTGTGAATGCGGGCGACCCGATTCACTACATTAAGACTGCCTGCTTCGCAGCTCCCAATCCGATCACAAGACTTGGCAATGCCGACCGAAACTCTGTCATCGGTCCTGGCTTGGTGAACTTTGATGTGTCGTTGGTGAAAAACAACGTCATCAAGAAAATTTCCGAGCACTTCAATGCTCAGTTTCGTTTTGAGGTCTTCAACGCATTGAATCGCTCCAATTTTGCGCCGCCAATCAACAATAGTTCTCTTTTCGATGCTTCCGGTGGTCCCATTAGCACGGCTGGTCAGATCGACCAGACAGCGACGCCCTCTCGGCAGTTACAGTTTGGATTAAAGCTGATTTGGTAACAGATGGTGGCCAGGAGAACTAGATCGTGGTGACGAATAAGGACATCGCGGCGAGTAAGACCATTGCGTTGCTATTCGCGATAGCGTTCTGCTTGCAACACCCAACCTGTAGCGCACAAGCGCAAGCCACGAATGCGACTGATGTGGCTGTGGCTCAGGTCTTCCTTGACGTATCTGAAAGCAGCAGGAGGAGTGAGTTTGAAGAAGGGATGGCCAAGCACGTCGCATGGCTCAAAGCGAACCACGAAAGTTGGACCTGGCTCACATGGGAAGTCCTTACGGGAAGAGATACGGGCAAATATATCGTCGGTAGTTTCGGGCACAAATGGGAAGATTTTGATGCGCATGACACGTTCAGTGCTGCCGCAAATTTGAATTTTAAGCAGAGCGTAGGACCGGCTCTGAGATCATCGTCTTGCACGTTTTACGTGCTGAGAACAGACCTTAGTCTTTCGACCGAACCAGGCACTCCGCCTAAATTTGAGCAGTTGAACATCTTTGATGTTCGACCAGAAGGTGCGAGAGAATTCTCGCAATCTATCAGGAAGATGAATGCTGCGCTGAAGCAGACAAATTTTGGGAGTGAGTCATTCCTGTCTCCGAATAGTGCAGGTGGTCACTCCCGTTGGTATTTCATGACGAATGGCGGCCAAGGCCCGCAGTACGTATTAGCGACAGATCGCACGACCTACTCGGATTTTCGACCTGTAGGGACTTCGCTGGACGATGTAATGGAAAACGTCTATGGCAAGGATGCAGGCGATTCCATTATGACAAATGTACGAAAAACATTTGTTCATGTGTACAGCGAGCTTCTCCGCTTTCGTCCTGATTTGAGTTATCGACCTGGAGGTGAACCATGAATGCATGGTTCTACTAGACTAAATCCACAAGCAGTCGGTTCATTTCTGCAGAAGCAGTTCGTCTGCGACCACAGTCTCCTTCTCAACTCGCATGTTCAATTTGGTATCGCTGAGTGCTTTCCAGTCGGGATTCGACTTCAATGCCGCACGCACTTCCGCCATTGTGCGCTCACGAGCACCAAAGGAGTCCGCATCCTTATATTCCAGGACAAAAAGGACCTTCCATGGCCGAGAAGTCGGATATCGATTCACATAGATACCGTAGTTCGCGATCACCCCCTTTGACACCCAACCCTTGATCTGCGGAATGACATATCCATTCGTGTATTTAATGTATTCCTCGATCGTGTGCGGGTAGTAATCGTAAGGAATAAGGAAAAACACCGTGTGGCCTCGAGGTGAAACCGATGAAGAAGATCCGTGCCAAATCACGTCCATGGAATAGGTATTCAGCGGGGTAATGAACGCAAGCCCTTCCTCTGTCAGACCACCAGGAAATTCGGCTTCAATTGCAGCCCACCTTTCGACATCGGAGTATTTGCTGAAATTCAGGATCGCCATCATGTCATACGTTTCAGCGTCGTTGTAGCGATTGAACAGAATGCGGTAATCCGCCAGGACGCCGTCTTGCTTCCATTTCTCGAACCGTTGGACACCTTGTTTTAGCATGTAGCTCCGTAGCAAGGGTCGCTTTGGTGGAGTGCATCGATATGTAATGACCAGATTCCGAGGACCGGAGTTTCGCTCCGCGGTATCAGCAGTCTCTTGAGCATGGGCTAATGACACTAGTACGCACGACAGAACCACCATTGCAAAGCAGCGGACTCGCAGAAGCATTTTGAAATATCCTCCTACACTATTTTCCGGACTTGGCCGGCAGTTGAATCTCAGCTATTTCGTTCCTACCACAATAACTTCAATGCGAACTTCGTCACCGCATTGATGATTCCACCGGAGCTTTTGCCATAATCAGCTTCGGCGTTGCTTGTGATAACAGAGAATTCCTGAATGGCATCGACGCCCAGGTCGACGCCCAAAACACTGCCCGGAGCCCCATTGGAGTAATCGTTGATACTCACGCCATCTACGCGGTAATTGTTTTGCGTAGGCCGATTCCCGCCAACCGTAAGCTGAGTACCTAATCCTCTTATGGGTCGATTGTTAGTGATGGTCAACGCAGGTTGCGTTCGGATTGTCACCACGCCTGGTTCTAAGGTTGCTAAGGCCGTCCAGTCGCGCGCGTTCAACGGCAATTCGTGAACTGTGTTCTCATTGACAACTCCGCTGAGCGTCGCAGTTGTTGTGTCAATAGCAGCTGGCTCACCACGAATCTCTACCGTTTGAACGTCGGAACCGATACGCAGTTGGACGTTAACCTCAAGGGCTCCCCCCCACGGTCAGTGACAGCCCTTTGTGCAGTGACACCGCGAATCCAGCGGACGTCACCCTCAACTCATATGGTCCAGGTACCAGGTTGGGAACGCTGTAGAATCCCGATCCATTAGTATCCACGTGATGTACCAGATTGGTATTCGCATTGCGAATTTCCACACTCGCATGCACAACTGCAGCTTGCGACGGATCCGTAACAGTTCCAAAAATGGTTCCCCCCGAAACCTGAGCATGCAATGATGATGCGCAAATCAGGATGATCAACAGACCCAACCGCGATGCGATGTGCATCGTCCGTGTGTTCATATAGATCCTCTCCTGCGAGGCAGTCTAGCTTCGCCAATGAGCGTGGAGCGCAGTCAGCAGACTCATTCCGAGGCGCGGCGCGGATTATACGCGTTGCCCTCGCACTTCCAACTGAACCAAGGATTAACTTTTGTTTAAGAACACTGGATGTGCCATGGAACTCGAATCGGACGACGGATTAGCTCCCGCTGATTGGAGGAATCTCACCATTACGGCTGCGACTTCGTACCGCAAGGAGGCGTTTTCAACTCGACTCGAATCGTCTCGAGCGGATAGTCAGTTACATTCTCACTGGCATGCCTAAATGGGCTTCGTGCGGGGACAAACCTGACAGCTCCTGCCTGTTCGGTTTTGCCCTCAAGAGTGGTTCCATCAGCATTCACCTGATGCATCCTTCCGCCCCCCTTAAGAACAACGATTACCACGGCATTTCCCTGATGCTCGTGGAACGGCGATTTCTCGTGAGGATCATAGGTCACACGAACTACACGAACTAGGTCATTCTCGAGTTCCACCTTATAGTTCTTGGCTGCAGCGACTGTCGCGTCCTGTTCTGAAGTGGGGTACTTAATCGGCTCACTAGGCTTCTCTTGAACGGAAGCTCCCGCGGCCAGGATGCAGCCCGCAACAAAACTCAGAATCGAACGCTTCATATCGTCTCCTTCGGTAAAGCAGTCGAGAGTCTATGACGAAAAGCGATCCTGGGCGGCGCATTTAAAATATTTAATGTCGATTTCATGTCTTAGCGCGGACGGAGGTCGCTATGATGCGAACGCCAACGGGTAAAGACGAGACACGAGCCTGAAGGAGAATGAGAGCAAATCCACTTCCGCTTCTTGTCACATTTGCAGTCCTATTCTGTGGTTCCCGCGCTCTGTGTCAAAGCGAGGCACAACCGCGTCCATTGCGTTACGTGTCAGAGTGGGAGGTGCCACGAGATCATTGGAATGAGTTCGAGACATCTGCTGAGCACGACATTCGGCCCTTCATGGAAATGCAGGTAAAAAACGGAACCCTGTTGAGTTGGGGACTTTATCGCAGCATGCTCATCCAAGATGGTGCTGCCACTCATGGGCTCTGGTTCGAGACACCTTCGGTACAAGGTGTGGAAAAGGTACTTGATGAATTGAGCCGTCTTCCTCCGTTGCCTGTGCCGGCTAATTCTCGACACCACGACGTCCTCTATCGAGCTCAACTGCGTCGTGCAAAATCGGGCCAAGGCACAGGCGGCTATTTGTTTGTGAATACAACTCAAATTCAACCGGGGAAGCGACAGAATTGGAGAGAGTAGTGGGATAGGAACCAGAAACCAAATTTTGAGCAATACCTCGCTGAAGGATTAGTGACTGAGTATGAACTCGTGGGAGAGGAAATCCATCATGCAGGACCGAACTGGGTTTATCTGATTTACGTGACTCCAAGTGCAGAAGCACTGGACAAATTGAACGCCACATTCGCCACAAACACGGCAAAGCGTTCAGTGGAGGAGAATCGTCTCATAAACGAAGCTCTCGACGCTGTTGTCATTCCTAGTGGCCACCAAGACTACATTGCACGGGCACTCGCTTATTCGCAGCGATGAGGGGCGCCATGTACCGAACTGTACTCGAGAACATTACAATCGTCATTGGTGTCCTCGCACTTATCACGACTCCGACGAAGGGACAAAATTCCGCTGCAATGGGTGAGCGTGACACCGGACCAAAGCACCTGCTGATCACTTATCACTGCCCGGCAGCAAGTCGCTCCGCATTTCACGACTATATGATCAATCAGGGAGTACCCGCCTTCCAGGACTGGAAAAGGACCGGAGTCGTCGGTGATTACTACATCCTTTTTAGCTGGTTTGTGGACAGCGATACTTGGGACATGCTGTCCATTCTGAGTTTCAACCAATACGCTGCGGTCGATAAATGGCGGCAGGTTGAGCACACCGCCCCAGGAGGACTAAGGCGCGAAGGAGTTGCTTTGTGCAGCCGCGCAATAACCTACGCCATGGATTTGCTGTGGCAAAGTCGTTCTCAGCATAGTACGAGCACTCCCGGTGCTACGGTTTTCTTGATTATTCCCTACGTTTACTACCCTGCTAGCAGCCTAGAGCAGTATGCAACATACGTCAGCGGGTATGTGATTCCACAGTTCGACGCTTGGATTCGTGACAACATACTAGTGAGTTACAGAATCTTCGTTAACCGATTTCAGACAGGTCGCGAATGGCAAGCAGTGTTTGTGCTGGAATACCGTGATGTCGAAGCTTTCGGTCAACGCGAGAAAGAAGTGGACAAGGTTAAAGCGCAATTGCAATCCGATGCCAATTGGAAGGCATTAGGAGATCGCAAACTCAGCGTGCGGACGGAAAAGCAAACGACTACTGCTGAAGAATTGACCGCTTCAAAAGAGCGATAGCGAATGCTTCTGCTCCGAAGTCCTGATTCGGAAAAGGCAAGTCACAAACAAAATCCCCAGCAGCTCCCAGAGCCAATCAGGACAGCAGTTTATTCTCTTGGAAGAGGTTGACTCAGTACCGCATTCACCGGGGCTGAAAGTTTGTCGGCATTCGCAAGCATAACGCTCACCTGCCACATTTGCGTCGACGACAACGACTCGCGGAATGATGGCATGCCAGTCAACCGAATTCCATTTTCCACCTTCCAGTAGGTCTCGCCTGGGGGGTCGTCACTGACCATATGCTTTGGATCGAACAACTGTGGTGGTCTGGGATACATACCCTTTGCCACCGACGTTGGCTGTTGACCTTCTGCACCATGACAGACAGCGCAATGTTCGCGATAAATGTACGCACCGGCTAAGTTGTTCCCGTCGTTGACCTGAACGGGAGCATTGCGCGGATATTCTCTATCCATCCGCGCATGAAGCCCCATGCGGGCAAAGGTCTTCTCGAAGGGCATTGCAGCTGCGCCAGTAGCCACGGGTGCCAATCCAAAACGAAAATAACAATATGTGGATATTGGAACAACAATTAACCCGACGATGAGGCCGAATAGGAACGCTGGAACGCGAGAAGATCGCATGGGTTGCTGATTAGTCACTGCGGCTGATAAACGCGGATCTCAGCACCGTTTTTATCATTCTTTGGCAATGCGACGTACAGGCGATCAAGCTCCGGCACGTAGAGAGACGTACGAGCTAGATAGGACGTTGGAATACGGGCGGTCTGCTCGTAATGATCAGGGTCGTTTTGACGATAGACGACTAAGAAACCCTCGCCCCCCGATGCATAGACCTGCTTGTGTTTAGCACTGAAGTAAAGTCCGTCGAGGACTCCAACGGTTTCCGTTTCAGCGACGGTTCTGCCCGTATCCGTGTCATAAACCACGACGCGTGGCGGTTTTCGTGTGCCCACCATCAGCCGATGATTTGCCTCATCGAGCGCCAGCGCAACTGGTTGCTGCGTATCCGACGGCAAAGGCCAAGACGCAGTAACTTCCTGAGTCTTGCGGTCCACGACCACCGTCTCATTGCTCTCTGGGAGCGTCACAAACATTCTGCCTCGGCCCTTTTCCAAGGCGAACCCACCGGGATGAACTGCTGTTCTAATATCTCCAACATGCTTGTCTGTTGCGGCGTCAATCACCGCTATTTCGCCGTATTCTTTACCGGCGTCTTTACCGCCGTGTCCTACATAAATTCTACCGGCCTCGGGATCGAAGTCCATCTGATCCGCACCTAAGGACAATGGTACGGAAGTTCGAATCGCAAGCGGATTACCTCCTAAAACCTTGCACGTACCATCGTTTCCATTCGCCACGAAGACTTTCTTCAGCTTAGGTACATAGTAAACACCTTGTGGCTTACTGAACCCGGGCATACTCTGCAGCTTCTTGTCTTGATTGACGTCAACTACTTCCAATGTATTGTTGACTAGTGCGGCAATGAACAGCCTATGTCCTTTCGGGTCAAAACCCATGTGATCGATGCGTCCCTCGACGTTAGGCAGAGGAATCGATTTCACAAGTTTGAGCGGCTGTTCTTGAGAGAATGCAGCGATAGAAAGAAGCAGAACGATGAGGTTGATCACAGGGACCACGGATCTTTTCATTGAAAAACTCCCCGTTCTAACAAGCGTTCAAATTTGTCGGTTCCCTCGTGCTGTGCCGCAAGTCCTAGGGCCATTGTGCTCATCACCTGGGAACAAGAATAAAGTCCAAAACCCAAACCAGGAGCAGATAACAATCAGTGACGAGTGAGGGATTCGAGTACTCGGTTGAGTGGTTGCTCAGTCTCAAATCCCGCGCCTGTCCCGTCATTTCGAAGGAGTATAACGTGAACACAATGTGGGAATGCTAAATGTGAAATTAATATGCGTTAACTCTCTAAATCAGTCGTTTGACAGCGCGGAAACCCTCTGTACGCGGGTCAATCACAACTTTCCCAAAGGCGCGGCGTGGTTCAAGTAAAAATACACAGCCGGTGTCACCAGCAGCGAGAGCACCATCGAGATTAGGATGCCGCCAATCACGGCGATGGCTAAGGGCTGGAGCATCTCCGATCCTGAGCCAATTGCAAAAGCGAGAGGAAGCATTCCAGCAACCGCAGCGATGGCGGTCATCGCGATCGGACGGAGCCTACGCCGGCCAGCCCGCATCATGGCCTCTTCTGGCGTGAATCCAGCTCGGCGGAACTCGTGCTCGGCATCGAGCAGCAGAATTCCGTTCTTGGCCACAATGCCGATTACCATGATGAGTCCCATGAACGCAGAGACGCTGAAAGTAGTACCCGTTACGAGGAGAGCGAGAAATACGCCTGCCGTAGAAAGAAGAGCAGACGAGAGAATGGCGGTCGGGGCCGAGAAGCTACGAAATTCGAATAGCAACACAGCAAACACAAATGCAAAGGCCATGATGAAGACGAAAACAAAATCGCGGAACGTTTGCTGTTGCTCCGCATAAAGCCCGCCGTATTCCACACGAATCGACGAGGGCAAATTCAGTTTGGCAATTGCATCTTTTACCTTCGCAACGCCAGTGCCAAGATCTACTCCTTCTAATCTCGCCGTGACTTGAAGATCCCGCTGCAGGTTTTCACGACGGATTTCGGTCTGTCCAGGGATTTGCGTAACTGTCGCCAGCGAGCCAAGGCTGGCCGTTCTGCCAGCTGAACTCGTCAAAAGAGTATTGTTCATCGCTTCAATGCTCGCGCGATTCCCTTCGGGAAAGCGCACTCGCACGGTGTATGCACGATCGTTCGTTACTACAGGGGCAGTGGCTGGTTCTCCCTCGAGAATCGCTGCCGCGTCGATCGCCACCTCGTCGGGAGTGAAGCCCGCGCGCGCGACCGTGGGCGGATCAATCTGATAGTTCACAGCGGGCCCACTCGTAGTGTTCTCGACCCCGTTCTGAACGTCCACCACGCCTTCAATCTTAGAAATAGCATCCGCTACCCGCGGACCAGTCTTTACCAGTAAATTGCCATCCTCGGAGAAGAGCTTAATCACGACCGGCTCGGGGGCGCTCGTAAGATCCCCAATCATGTCCTGGAGCAGTTGTGGAAACTCAGTATCTAACTCCGGCTCCTGTTGCTTTATCTTCACACGCAAATCGGCAATCACCTCTTCCGATGAGTGTTCGTGCTTTGGTTTGAGCTTCACGGCAATGTCGCCGGTATTGGCCTCAGTAACTGCCGCCAATCCGAGTTGCAGTCCCGTGCGCCGTGACGTGCTCTCCACATCAGGTTCGGAGCGGATGATCTGCTCAACGTGGCTGATCACACGATTCGTTTCCGCGAGTGAACTGCCGGGGGGCATGATGTAATCGACGATAAAGCCCCCTTCGTCCATTGATGGCAGCAGGTCGGAACCCAGCCCGCGGTAACAGAAGTAGGCCACGATGATCAGTACAACACTCAAGCCGGCCAGCAGCAGCGGACGCTCGAGCGCGCGTCGCAGCCATCGCTCATAAAAATCGACTACTGCGTGGAATCGCTTGCCGTACGAGGCTTCCTCGGCTTCGATCAGATGTTCCAAGCGCTCGCGCTGGGTCCAATCGGCAGCGGCAACCTCATCCAGTTCGTGCTCCGACTTGCGCCGTACAAAGTACTGGCTGAGATTTGGGGTCCACGTCAGCGCCAATGCAAGCGAAGTAAAAAGTGCTACGCCCATCGTGACTGCAAGTGCTCGAAAGAAAGTGCCGTATACGCCGTGAATGGCGATGAGTGGCAAAAAGACAACAACTGGAGTAACGGTGGATCCGATCAGTGGAGCTGTGACTTCGCGTAACGCGCTGTAGATCGCCTGCAATCTTCCCTGACCTAAGTCGCGGTGGAGAACAATGTTTTCGATGACCACAATGGCATCGTCGATGACTAGACCGACGGCGGCAGCTAGACCTCCGAGCGTCATCAGATTGAAGCTCTCTCCCATCACTTTCAGGACAATAAAAGTGATCAAGATGGTGATCGGGATCACCATGCCTGCCACTGCGGAGCTGCCCCAATCACGCAGAAACAGCACGATGACGATCGAAGCCAGGACCAATCCGATCAGAATGGCATCACGCACACTGTTGATCGAATCTCTGATTAAACCCGATTGGTCATAGTAAGGCTCAAGATGGATGCCCGGGGGCAAGGTCTTTCTGAGTTCGTCAATTTTCGCGTGGATCTGATCAGCCACTCTTACTGTGTTGCTGTCTGGCTGACGATTAATGGATAGCAGCACAGCCGGCTTCCCATTCGCCGTCACGATGGTGTATTTCGGTTTGGTGCCTCGGCTGACCGCAGCTACGTCCGTAATGTGGATCGGGATACCGCTGTTACTGACCTTAACCACGATTTGACCAAGCTGTTCGGGGTTGCGCACCTGACCATTGACTAACCCCAGCACGAGCTGGTGATTGTCCTGAATCAATCCTGGAGAATCGACAGTGTTGGTCTTGGCGACAGCATTGAGAATGTCACTAACGGTAATTCCGGCGGTCAGCAACTTCGAAGGTTGAGGAGTGATGAGGTACTCCGGTTCATCTCCACCTTGCACTAGCACGGTGGCCACACCATCGAGTCGATTGAGTTGCGGCTTGAGGCTATACGTCGCAAGTTCCCACAGCTGAGTCTGAGGCACGCTATCTGAAGTGAGGCTGTATCCCAAAATAGGAAAGCTTGCGAAAGTAAGGCGGTGCGTGTCGAACTTTGCGGTGTTGGGAAGCGCTGTTTGTACCTGAGCAACCGCAGAGTTCACCAGTTGCAACGTCTGTACCATGTCCACGTTCCAGTTGAAGAACAAATCGATCTCAGCAGAACCGCGGCTGGTAATGGAATTGACGCGCTGCAGCCCAGGAACACTATTCACTGCATCTTCAACAGGCCGCGTAATCGTAACCATCATTTGATCGATCGGCATTACTCCGTTATCGATGCCGATGATGATGCGTGGAAAATTCACCTCGGGAAATACAGCAACGGGAATTGTGAATGCCAGATAGATGGCGATAATGGAGAGGGCAATAATGATGAAGATAAGGGGTTTAGAGAGACGCGAAAACCAGAACTCAGGTGCCGCAACTGGAGCAAGTTGCCTGGCATCCTCAATGGATGTGACCTTGTTGAACGTATTCACACCTCAGCTCCCTTTTTCTTCCATATCCTTGTGTTGCTGTTCTTCGTCGACTGGGGGAGCTGCTTCAATCTTTACCTTAGTTTTATCGGGGAGACCGTAAACACCGGTTTCTACTACTCGCTCTCCGAGCTTGAGGCCGCTGACTATCTGGACTGAGTCTGACGTCTGAATACCGGTCTCGACCTCCCGTTTCACGGCCGTTCGATCTTCAGCAACGACCATGACAGACTTTTTTCCTTCTTCATCTGTGAGTATTGACTGCGCCGGAACGATGAGGGCGTTGCGGACCGTCTTGGCAGTGATTGTGAGCATCGCTGACGCTCCTGGCTTAAGGAGGCCATTGGAATTGGGTGCCTGTACCCACACTTCAACTGTCGTGCTGCCAGGATCCAAAGCGGGACTCACGAGTGTTACCTTACCGGTGATGGCATCATCGATGCCCGACACTCTCAGAGTTGCCTTGTCTCCTTTCTTTAGGAGTGCTGCCTGACTATGCGGAATGTGACCTTTAGCGATCATCTGGGAAAGATCCATCACAGTGACCAGAGGAGCGCCCGCCTGCGGTACCATTCCCGGATACCAGGGCCCATCTGTGACCACGCCGTCGATCGGGCTGCGAATCTCGGAATACTGAAGTTGAGCTTCAGCGCCTTTGTACTTGCCTTCAGCGCTGGCGAGCTGTGCATTGGCTGACTTGAGTGCTTGTTGGTGACCAATGGCCTTCAGTCCATTCCAATGCTTTTGCGCCTGTTCGTATTGCGCTTTTACCTGAACGAAGGCAACGTTGGCGGCATCAAAGTCCTTACGCGGTATGGCCCCTTGAGCGAACAGACTCTTGCGGCTTTCATAGATTTTTTGTTGTGCGTCCAGATTCTCTTTTGCCGCCTGAGCGTCAAATTCCGCTTTCTGCAGTTCTTCGGGTAGCGAGTTGTTGGTCGCTATCTCTCTTGCTGCTTGCGCCTGCTCAAGATTGCCGCGATTCTCTTGGACAGCCGCCGCAAGATCTCTGTTTTCCAAAGCAACTAATAGCTGTCCTTCCCTAACCTTGCTGCCCCGCACCACATAAGCCTTCATCACAGGCGCAGTAATTTTTGGAACGATCGTCGCTTGATTGACCGGAAACAGCACTGCATCTGTGGTCACAATCTGGGAGATTGTCCCTTGCTTTGCTGGTGCTACCTGGACGGCAACCTCTGGTTCAGGCTGAGCTGACTCTCTTGTGCAGCCGCACAGCCAGACCACGCTCGCGAGAGCAAGACTGTAAGGTGCATATTTGAAGATTCGTGTATTTACCATGGCTAAAACACACCTGTGAGAGTTTGGAGATTGGCAATCGCCACTCGATACCGGGATTGGCCGTCGTCGAAGTTGTTACGGGCAGTGACGAGCGCGTTTTGAGCATCTACCACTTCCAGCGCCGTCGCTTCCCCTCCTTGGTATCGCAGCAATGTGAGTTGGACGCTCTGAGCTGCAAGATCAGCTGATTGCTGCAATACGTCGAGTTGAATTCGCGCAGCATCCGCCTCGGCGTACAACGTTCTTAGGCCAGCAATTAACTTGCGCTGTGCTGCGGACAGCTCGATCTGCACCTGCTCGCGGCGCAATTCACTTTGCCTTACCTTGCTGTGTATCGCACCCCAGTTCCAAATTGGAATGTTCAGAGTAGCGATCGCGGAGTACCCCAGATTGCGAATTCGGCCCTCGGGTGTATTGCTGTAAGTGGCGAATCGATTCGCATCGATGCCATAGAAGTAATCCAGGCTGAGCGACGGCAGGTAAGCCGCCTTTGATGCGAGCACTTCGTACCCCGCTGCACGGAAGCTCTGCATCGCGGCATACAGCTGTGGGTTCTTGACTTTTGCCTGTTGCTCGAGTTCTTGCATCGGAGGCAGCGGCGGCGCCAGCCGAAGGTCATCGACCGTGGAGAAGTTTTGGTTGAAGCTTTGAAAAACGAGCACTGCCAATTCAAGATGCGTCCGCCCCATTGCGAGCTCGGCTTCGCGTTGAGCACGTTGTGCGTCGTTGGCTGTCAATTGCGCCTTGATAACATCCGAATGGGCGACTTCTCCACCCTGCTCAAGCTTCTGAGTAAGTTCGAAGAAGCGCTTGGTTTCATCGGCTGCCAGCTGCGCATTCGCGTATTTGCGCCGGGCAACTACCTCCGCGTAGTACGCCGTCACGACGGTCGCAACTAGACCTCTTGAGGCGATTTCAGCATTCGCCCGCGCCGCTGCCGCAGCAGCAGAGGTTCGATTGAAATCAGCAAACTGTGCCCCGCTAATTACTTGGTGGATGTTCCCTTGGGATACATACTCGTGGACTGCGTTGTTTGCGATATAACGGGGCGTCGAGGTACCAGTGCCGCCCTGTGTGTACAAGTACTCGGTATTTTCTGCAACACTCGGCAGCAACGCTGCCCGTGCTTGGACGTGATCCTCTTGCGCTATGCCCGCGGCGGTTAATGCGGTGCGGTAGGTGGGATCAAGATTACGAGCCCGCTCCAGGGCATCACGCAGCGTAAGCACAACAGGCGCTTGAGAATCAGGCGCGGAAGCCTGCGGCTGCGCATTTGGAGTCCCAGTCTGCTGGCCCATAGCGGGACCGCAGAACGCCGTAGTCAGACAGATTGCCTGGAAAATCCTTAATGCACAGCCCATGTTCGCACCAGTGTTTGCCGAGTGTTTCTACTCAAATCAAAGTAATGTCCAGCTCGCACGGGAAGGCAGTTCAATCCTGGGCTTCATAAACCCATACCGCAGCGCCCTGATTGGCCCGGCCTGGAACTGCCAAGTACAATCTGTCCCGCTTCCCATACCAAACCCCAGTTCTGGCTCCTATTGCACTTGGAATTCTGGCCATTTCTTCGTAGTGATCAGCATCCTTCTGCTCGAAGACGCTGATGAATCCTTCCCCTCCCGGTACATACACGCGTTTCCGAGAGTCGTCGTAATACAGGTCGTCCATGTCACCGGCGGAGGGCACATTTGCAACCATTTTTCCGCTGTCCGTATCCATCACAACCAAGCGGGCGGGCTTGCGCGTTCCAATGAACAAGCGGTGATCGGCTTGATCAAGCGCCATAGGAAAATTGGCTTTCACGCCAGTCAAAGGCCATTCTTTAACCTGATGAGTCTTTCGGTTCATAACGGCGACCTTCTCTTTGGAAGCGATATTGATGTAAATGTTTGAACCAGGACTCTCTACCTGGAAAGACTCAGGATGGGAATCGAGTTTTCCCGCATCGTCAAGTCGCTGATTGGTAGTAGCGTCGACCACACCGATTGCCGACTTCTCGTCTTCTCCGTAACCTACGTAGATCCGCTTCTCGTTCGCGTCATATCGCAGGTTGTCGGTGTTTTCTTGAAAATCTAAGGTTGAAATCAGCGCGTAGGACTTGCCGTCATAAATTCTTAACTTCCCATCTTCGGCGCTGGCAACATAAAGCTTACTGATCGGGTCTGGTACAAAAAGCACTCCCTGCGGTTCAGGAATTCCCGGAACCGTATGGATCACGCGACCCGCAAACACATCTAAGACTTCGACCGTGTTGTTCCCGAGAGCGGAACCAATGACCAATTTCCGCTTCTGGTCCAAAGTAAAGTGATCGATCCGGCCCACCACATTAGGCAACGGAATCTCTTGCACAATTCTGAGCGGAGGACTCTCGCGATTCGTGTTTGCTTGTGACGAGTTAGCGTTGGATTGCCCAAAAACACTGGCGATCATGATGAGCAGTGCCGTTATGACTCGCGTGACTTTGGCATGAACTCGCATTCGTGGTTGCGCTCCTCTGAGATCAATTTTTGAAGAGATAATTCCCTAAGTCCTAAGGGGAATGGCGATTCACGGCAGAGTATAGAGGACACACTCTATGCTGTGGCTGAAAACTAGATTAAATACCGTTTAGATGAGGAATGAGGTGGGCGTCTGCATTTTGACTATTGCAACGTTCATGCCTGGATGCTGTCGTTCTTGAGCGGCAAGACGATGTTGAAACTTGTCCCCTTACCAACTTGAGTAGTGCATTCTATCGTGCCTCGCTGAGCTCTTACGATCGCTTGAGCAATGGCAAGTCCCAGGCCTCCGCTGCGCGCCTCGCTTGTTTCAGGACCAGCAGCGCGATAGAACCTTTCGTAAATGTGGGGTATGTGTTCGTTGGAAATTCCAATTCCCTGATCCTGGAATGCGATCCGCACGCGGCCATCATTTCGTTCCAGACCGACGCGAATCGCGGTGTGTTGGGCTGAATATTTAACAGCGTTATCCAAGAAGATCAGAAAGAGTTGACGCAGGAAAACCTCATCTCCTTCGTAGGGAATTCCCTGCTGAATCTCGCGCAGAATGGCAATTGATTTTGCCCTTGCTAGTGGCAGAGCCATTTCGCAAGCCTCCTCCAGGACATCGTCTAAGTGCAGCGGATCCTTTGCTAAACGAAGCTGGCCGGCATCGGCCATTGACAACGTGAACAAAGCCTCAACGATTCGGCTTAACTTAACCAACTCACTCTCAATGATTCGCAGCGCAGCTTGATATTCTTGCGGATTTCTTTCTTGGGAAAGCACTAGCTCCGCTTCTCCGCGCAAGATGGCTAGGGGCGTCCGAAGCTCGTGCGACGCATCCGAGACGAATTGTCGCAACTGAGCCAAGGCAGAATTCACCTGCATAAACAAGATGTTGATCGTAGAAGACAGCCGCCCTAGTTCATCCCGCGGATTGGACACCGGGAGCGTTTTGCTAACGACACTCTTCGAAGGCTTGGTTAGACTCTCAGTGAGCTGTACAGCATGTTCTGTGAGGCCCACGATCGGCCGAAGGCTCTTTCCAGCAAACCAGGCAGCAACGATCGCCGTCACAGCCAGGCTCAGGGGAAACAGAGTCAATAGCATTCTTCGGAAGCTAACAACCATTTGCTCGGTGTCACGAGTAGGCACGGCTAAAAGCAAATAGAGGCTCGTGCGGCCTACTACAAACGGAATGGTTGTGACGCGCATTCGACCGAGCAGTTTGTCTTCGTCTGTGTAGAAAGTTGGGGATTGAGAACTCAGGTCTTCAGCTCTGACCGGAATTCGATGCGTGCCAAGGTTCTTGGAATATTGCAAGATTTGGCCTTTAGCGTCTGCCAGCTCCAAATATTGATTGGGCAGATCGAGCATGAAGACATCCTGCTCGCTTGGGTTGGACACAAGATCTGCCACGATCGGATTTGCAGTGTCTACGAGCCGATGATCGAGTTCACGCGTCGCGTCTCTTACAAAGATTGAATAAATGAGGAAATAAGAACTGCCCAGAAGCACACTTACAACGGCTGCGAACAGCAACATCATTCGAAAACGAAGTGAGCGATTCCGGAACACAATTACTGCCCTAATCGGTATCCCACACCGCGAACAGTGTGGATCAGTTTGATGGGGTGGTCAGAATCTATCTTGTGCCTAAGCCGATTGATGTATACCTCGACAAGGTTCGTCTCAGTATCAAATCCGTACGACCATACCTGCTCGACTATTTCAGTACGACCGACAACCTCCGGTGATCGCAAGAGAAGAAGCTCAAGCAAAGAAAGCTCCTTTGATGTGAGCTGGATTTCAGTGCTCGCCCGTGTAACGCGTCTGCGCTGTCGGTCAAATTCCAAATCGGCGCATTGCAGCTTCGCTCCTCCCTTGTGAAAACCACGACGGGTCAGCGCCCTGACGCGTGCGTGCAGTTCAGCAATAGCAAACGGTTTCGTCAGGTAGTCATCAGCGCCAGCATCCAATCCTTCAACACGTTGTTCCACGAGACTCCGCGCGGTCAACATGAGGATTGGACTTTCATTGCCGGAGTCCCGCAGTTCGCGACAAACCTGGAGACCACTCATTCGTGGCAATCGAAGATCCAGAAGAATCGCATCGTAGTTAATGCGACTCGCCATTTCGAGACCCTTCTCTCCGGTTTCGCTGACGTCTACCGTGTAACCATTTTCGCGCAGCGACCGCGCAATGAAGCTCGCCACTTTCCGTTCATCCTCGATGAGAAGCAGATGCATCGCCAAATGATGGGTGAGCAGCGGTCCACTGTCAACGTGTTCGAGTTTCGAAGACATCATTTCTGAGCGTAGCTATTCGCATGGGCAAGATAGTCCCGATGAGTTCCAGGCACGATTACCGCGTCGTACGCGTCGGAGATTGCCCGGCTCTCTTCCGCGTTGCGCTTGCTTCCTCTCGCCTGAAATGCGGCATTGATTTTGTCGAGCGCCTCTGCACTTGGTGCGACATACGCCAAGTAAACCCAGCTCGGATCCATCGTGTGGATCTCTCCAGCCTCGATCTCATACATACTCACGAGGCCTTCCGCCAAAAACTGCTCATACATTGGCTTTTGGTACGTGTCCCACCACTTCCGCCATTGATCGCGTTTTGTAGATTGGAGCAGCGTTGAATTGAAATAGTAATAGCCATCTTTCCCAGCCCCCTCTTTACTACGGCGCAACGTGGTTCTCAGCAACAGGTCGTGGTGCTTTACGTCCGCCGTTAGGAGCTGACTCTCCTTTAACTTCGCAAGTTGGCTCAGGACCTTGTCAATGCCGGCCATAGTGGCGGCTTCAAACCAGTAACCATTGCTAAAACCGTTGTCGTCGTATACGGCAGTCGTGTAGATTCCCCAGTTAAGCACGGTGCTGTCGATAGACAGCTTCTCAAAGATTGGCCGGACGTTCTGATCTAGATAAGCGACATAGCTAGTACGTTGTGCAGGGGGAAGACTCCATTCAGAAACGAAACGCAGCGTATACGGGATCTCTTGAGGCAAAACAGAAATGGATGCAAAGAGCAAAACAGTAAGTCTGAGTAAGCGGCTTCGCATGTTCAGTTCCTCGTTTGTTGCCGTGTTTTAGTCATCCGAGCGCCACACCACAGAGCCGTCATGGTCCACGTAGGCGTCATGAGCTTGTATGCGCACCTCGCCCAAGCCGTCGGCGAACGTCTTAGCGTCGTCAAACTGGGGCTGAATCACGAACCTGCCCGCCTTATTTATGTAACCCCATTTGCCATTGGTTTTTACTGGAGCCATACCTTCTCCAAATTCCCCGGCATCCTCGAACTTGAAGTCGATCACTGTCTGTCCCGTTTTGTCGATAAAGCCCCAGCGTTCGTCTAGTTTCACGAGCGCAAGACCTTCTCCGAAGCCAAAGGCCTTTGCGTATTTGGAATCTATTACTGCTTTCCCATCCTTATCGATGTAACCCCATTTATCCTTGATCCTCACCGGAGCCAATCCCTCCTCGAGAGGACCTAGTTCATCGACGTGAGGCTTCAACACCGGCTTGCCTTTCGTGTCGATCAACATCCATTGGTTACGACTTTTGACTCTCGCAAACGTGAGCTCAGCACCGGGAACTCCAGAATCTACGAAGCTCTTCGCCACGTCGTATCGAAGGGGGATCACCCACTTTCCTTCGCGATTTATGTATCCCCATTTGGTACCCAGCCTGACAGTTCCCAACCCTTGATAAAAGGTCCGAGCTTCATCGAAACGAGGTGAGATGACCCATTTTCCGGTTGGATCGATATACCCCCACTTACCGCCAGCTTTGACAGAAGCAACTCCATCCTGAAAGTGAATTGCGTCGTCAAACTGAGGTTTGATAACCATTTTCCCAGCACGATCGATGAAACCGATCTTTCCCTTTGTGTGAACGGCATAACGAGGAGCGTCGTCCGTCCAAAGCGCCGGTGCTACTAATCCACACAGGGCTAGCATTAGAATCCGAGTCGTCTCTCTGCTTGCCATCATCAGCTCTCCTCGTCAATCGTGTCACCAGACAACATAAATCTGCCAAGCACGAATTAATGATTAATTTCTTTTTAGGTTCACCCCTGTGTACAGTCTGGGACTGCCGGATGGCGTTACAGCGCGGAAAAGTCCAGCGCAACGTTACGGCCTAAAGAGTTGATCATTAGGGAACAACCAGAGGTGGTCGCCAATTCTATCTATCTAGGGAACTACCGTAATGAAGAAGTGTTGCGTGACACAACTGACACATTGGCCGCTTCTTAGGCACGCAGGAGCAAGAATCAGGGTTTCATTCCCGGTGTGAGTTGCGCGATAGAGTACCGTTCTGCTGTTCTCGTGTGCATGCTTGATGGTACTCAATGCGTTGCCACTTTGATCGCGTCCATGGAGTCTGCAACACGGCCACCTGACCAACGTGCAAAGTCGTCTGTTGTTCAGCTATCAGCGGCACACGATTTGCTTCTCCCGCCCAGAATGGCGAAATCATCAGCGCCATGCAGCAGTGCAGGCCAATCGTTCGCATGTACTTATTGTGTGCGCTGCTTCTGTGCGCGCGTGACTGCAGCAAATCGAGCGTTTCAGCGCCGGAAAGTCCAGCGCAACTTCACCGCCAGGAGTTGATCGTTGGGTATCAATGAGAAGTGGTCGGAGCTCAAGATATCGCTCCAGCTCCGGTTCCAGATGATAAAGAAATCGTCTCCAGGACGAATCGTCCAACGAAAACGCGTGTTGCTTCCGACGTTTCTGGATTGGTTGTCGTACTGAATGAAGCTGCTCACGCCAATTTGTGGATTGAGTGCGAACGTGAACTGGTATTGCCAGAGACGCTGCACGAAATTTCCCTCTCGCAAATGACCGAAATTATCGAGCATCGTAACCGCCGTCTGTACCCGTGCATCTGGAGAGTCCCACTTTAGATATGCTGTCCATTCATGCAGGTCACCCGAATAAAAGGTCCCCAGCCAGTTAGTAGTTCCGAGTTGCCAGCCACGATGCTTGCTGCTCTGAAGCATGAATCTCACACGCCGAAAATCGTACGAGCCTGGAGCAATCTTCAAACCTTTAACGACTTCGAATGGTTGCACCAGTAGCTCGTGCTGAAAAGCAACATTTATCTCAATGTGCTCACCGCTTTCGAAATTTGTGCTCACGGGAGAAACGAAGTATCGCCAACTTTCATTGAAACCATTGAGGTTGGAAATACGTGAAAAGTAATTTTCCACGGCTTCCTGGCGTATCCACCGGAACCTGCCCTCTTTCGATGGTCTCTTTCGAAATTCACAGCCGCCTTGATACCAACGTGTACCGGGTCGGGGAAGAAAACCTAGCGCGGGAACGAGCGAAGCTCCGAATTGATTAATATTCATTTCGCAATCGACGGTGTCATTCGGATACTGTGCTGCCGCTCCCCACGAAGGGCCGTTGCTTCTAGGGAGTTGTCCAAAACTGCGGGCAGTCCATGTGCCAATAAGCAGGTTCTTGTCCTGCATGAACTTGGACGTTCGGTATACCGCGTCAATACCTGCGAGCGTGTTGGAAGTAAAGTTCTGCGGATCACCATTGGTAACGATCCCGCCGATGCGCAGTTGATCGGTGACATCTCGAGAAACGCGTCCTGCAAACAAATTGGTTCGAGGGCTTGTGGATGTGTCCCGAGTTTGGACGTCCAGAACAGCCAGATTCCATCTGCCGGTGCGTCCACTTAATTTCGTACCGAAGTTTATGGGTACTGGTCGGCCATCCGAATCAAGTCCTACACGCCTGGTAAAAAATGGGATAAAAGAATTCCCAATTCCGTAACGCGCCGTCTCGTTGCTTGTAAGGCCCAGCCCGAACGCGAACTGATTGACGCCCTCAAGAAAGAACGCTCGCTTTTCAGGAAAGAATAGAGGAAAACGAGTTAGGTTTACCTGTCTTGCATCGACCTCAGTCTCAGCGAAATCGGTGTTTACTGTAATCGAGCTAGTGAGGTGTGGGGCGATGCGCCAATTGACATCAAATCCTGACGCGCCTTGCCAGGCTCGATCGTGAACGGGGAAGGCATCAGTCATTCTCCCAGTTATGTAGGGAATGAACTCCAAGCCCTTTCCCCGTTCGAAATCTCTGACGCCGCTCAACAACCCCGCGCGGCTAAAGTCGGCAAGAAATGAATCGAGCGTAGGAGACGCCCAGCGCAGAGTAATGATGTTTCGCGCAACGAAGCGCTCAAAGTTGATTCCCCAAGCGTCGCTTTCTGAGAAAGCAAGAGTGCGGGCAGGAATCTCAATTTCGGCGGACCAACCGTTTTCATTTCGTGAGGTTCGCGCGTCCCACACACCATCCCAATCAAGCGACATGGTTGTCGCACTTGAAATCAAACCATCAATACGCGCCCCAGCCGCGTTCACCTGAAAGAAATAGCCTGTTTTCCTGTCGAGATATGGGTCCAGGACTATGCTTACCGTGTCATCTCCTGTGACATCACCATCGCGCTGCAGTGTATGCGTACGAATCGCGCTCGGTTTAGGGTCCCGACAAGTAAATCCAAAATAGAGTCGGTCCCCGTGACGTAATACGCGGACCTCCGTTTTATAAGAAGTGGGCGCTCCCGGCCGTGGATTCTGCTGGGTAAGCTGAACAGGAATCGCTAGTTGCCACTCGGGTTCGTCCAACTTTCCGTCGAGTTTGATGGGCCCCGAGGACAATGTTGCCTGTATGGTTTCGATTGCGAACCCTGGGTCGAACGGCAATAGGGTAAAGCCGAGCAAAGCGATGAAAGCACCGCGAGAGACAATAGTGGTTCTTTGCAATCTCGCCATTAAAGCATTGCCGTGGAACTGCTTCAATGTATTCGTAACGCTCGCTCAAAGAGCCTACTAAAACGAAATTAATGTCGGTTTTATGTCCCTGGGCATCCGCCTATTGCTAAGCTTTTCGCGGTTGGAGTATGTCGTAGCTGCCTTTTGCCAATGACTACATCGCTACATCATCAGAGGAAGTCGGGGCTACAGTCCCGAATATTTAGGCACGCTTTGCCTTTCATTGGCTTAGGTTTTGTAGTTGCAGTGTTGGCTGCCTGCCTGGCCGCGGAGAGCGACAGCAGCGTCGTCGTCTACTCGAGCGAAGACCAAATCTGTTCCGAACCAATCCTGCACGATTTCGAACATGATAGTGGTATTCGCGTCAATGCCGTTTACGACAAAGAGGCGGCTGAGCAGGTGATGAAGCGCTTGCTAGCGGAAAAGGATAATCCCCAAGCAGATGTTTATTGGGCGAATGAGCCGATTCATCCTGACCTCCTTAAGGAAAAAGGAATCTCGACTCCATACCTGTCTACGAACGCGCAGAAGCTGCCCGCCATTTTCAAAGATCCTGAGGGATATTGGACGGCGTTTTCGGCGCGGGCTAGGGTGCTGCTCGTGAACAATCCGGACCCGGTGCAACCCACGTCCCTCGAGGCCTATGCAGATGCTCAGTGGAAGGACCGCGCGGTTTTGGCCAACCCACTATTGAATACCACCGGCTTCACGCTAACCGCACTTTTTCAACTTTGGGGTGACGAACGAGCTAAGAAATTTCTGACGAGAATAAGGGATAACGGTGTGAAGTTCTCTCCCGGCAACAGTGACAGTGCCGATGCAGTTGCCGCCGGCAAGGCAAGCTTCAGTCTCGTGGATATCGATGATGCATTTTCGGCCAAGGCCAAAAGCCATAACGTTCAAATCATCTACCCAGACCAGCAGAAAAATCAGATTGGATTATTTTTTGTTGCAAATGCGGTCACGCTCATCCGAGGAGGACATCATCCAGACAATGGCAAGAAGCTCATAGATTACTTGCTTACGCCAGCGGTCCAAAGGAAACTCGCCTACTCGCCTTGCGCTCAGACACCTTTGCTTGCCGGTATCGAGACACCAGAACGGGTGAAGCGGATTGAAAACATCAAGTACATGAACGTCAACTATTCCGCAATTCGGAAGAAATTCGACGCTCTCAAACCGACGTTTGAGTCGTGGGCTTCAAGCCTAACGAGATAATTCAGGAGCTGAATATGCTTAGAACAAGAAAGCAGCTGTTCGCAGTCCTTATCTGTGGGATTTGTTTCTCAGTGTTCTTGCTGGCTGATGCGAGCGGATATCACCTGCTCAAGAAGATTCCGGTCGTGAATAGTGAAGGCACGTGGGACTTTGCAAGCATCGATGAGTCTGCACGGCGCCTATATGTGGCTCACGAAACTCAGGTAGACGTGCTGGATGTGGACAAAGAGACTGTCGTAGGCAAAATACCGGGCGCGCAGGGCGCACATGGAATTGCAATCGCTCCAGATCTTGGTACTGGATTCATCACAAATGGTGACGGCGCATTCGTCATGCAATTTGATCTTAAGACTCTTCGCGTGTTGAAGACCATTCCGACTGGCAACCTGCCCGATGCCATCGTGTATGAACCGGCGACCCGGCGCGTACTGTCATTTAACACCGTCAGTAGAAATTCGACAGTCATTGATGCTTCAACGGGAAATGTTGTTGAAACCATTCCTTTGGATGGCAAGCCTGAATTTGCCGTGAGTGACTACGCTGGTCACGTCTTTGTAGATCTCGTCGACAAAGCCATCGTCGCACGAATTGACGCGGACAAGCTGAAAATCACTGATCGTTGGCCACTCGAGGGCTGTGACCGACCAACCAGCATGGCAATGGACAGGAAAAATCACCGACTATTTGTGGGATGCAGAAACCTTCTCCTGGCAGTTCTCAACTCCAACGATGGAAAGAAACTCACCGCACTTCCGATCGGAGACAACGTCGATACGACTGCTTTCGATCCCGAAACCGGTCTTATCTTCAGTTCTACTGAGGACGGAATCATTACGGTGATGCATGAAGACGGCCCGGACTCTTTCCGTGCTGTAGACACGATCAAGACCCAGAATGGCTCAAAGACAATGGCGCTTGACCTGAAGACACATCGACTATTCGTTCCTTCCGGGGAGGTCGCAAAACTGCCGCCAGCGACTCCGGGTGGCAAGGTGCGAAAGAAAGTGGCCGAGAAGACTTTCGCAATCCTAGTTTTAGGGAGAGAACAGTGATGAGAGTCTTTCGTTGTCTTCTTCTATCAAGCACGATGCTCCTGTTGACTGCGCTATTTGCCAGCACGAGTTATCGCGTTCTCAAGAGCATCCCTCTGGGACCGAGTGATGACACGTGGGACTTTCAAACGATTGATGAAAATGCTCGGCGCATGTACGTCTCTCATTTTTCTGAAGTGATCGTATTGGACATAGACAGCGGCAAAATCGTTGGCACGATTCCGGACACCCCTGGCGTTCACGGCATCGCGGTCGCTGCGAATGTTGGCAAGGGATTTGTTTCAGTCGGGAAGAGATCCTCCGCCGTGGTGTTCAACCTCAAGGATCTTCATAAAATCCAGGAAGTCAGCGTCGGCGCTAATCCCGACGCCATCATCTATGACCCTGCATCCGGACGGGTCTTTTCGTTCAACGGAGATGGCAATGACGCTACGGCGATCGAAGCGGCTACCAGTAAAGTGGCGGGAACGGTGCCCATTGGTGGCAAGCCTGAGTTTGCGATTGCTGACGGCAAGGGCCACGTCTACGTAGATTTGGTAGACAAGAACGCAATCCTTCCGATTAACTCCCAAACGCTAACGAGTGAGCGCCCTTGGCCCACTATGCCATGCGATCGTCCTACGAGCATGGCTGCGGACCTGGCCTCGCAACGACTTTTTGTGGGCTGCCGCAATCTCATGCTCGCGGTTTTCGACCTAAATACTGGGCGTTACATCACTCAGACTCCAATTGGTGACAATGTTGACACCAGTTCATTTGATCCAGAGACGAGGTTAATTTTCAGTTCGACTGGGGATGGCTGGGTCACTGTGACGCACGAAGACACTCCGGATACCTACAGTCTTGTAGAAAAGATCCCGACACACGACCTGTCAAAAACCATGGCTTTAGATCCCAAGACTCACAAGCTGTTCGTGCCGGCTGGAGACGTGAAGTGGTTGCCGCCTGCTCAGCCTGGTGGGCGGCCAGTGAAGCGCATCGCAGCCGGAACATTTCGCATGCTGGTGATAGGAAAATAGCCGGAATCGAATGGGTCTTCACCGGAGACAAACAACATGAGAACAAAGATCGCACTTAGTGTAATGGCGCTGTTATGCACTGCCGGCATTCGAGCGCAGCAAAATGAAGCGCTTCGTCTCGTCGGCACAATCGTGCTACCCGGAGTCATTGGAAGATTCGATCACTCTACGGTCGATTTAGATGGTCAGCGTCTATTCATTACCGGCAGGGATGCCAACACCATCGAGGTGGTAAATCTACGAATTGGCCGACATGTACGTACGCTGGCAGGGTTTCCCCAGCCCCAAGGGGCTTATTACGTTCCCTCCCTCAAGAAGCTCTTCGTAAGCACGCGTGATGATGGAAGCTGCAAGGTCCTCGATGGCGATTCGCTTGAGGTGGTCAACTCGATCAAACTATCGATCGGAGCGAATGTCATCGCGTACGATCCAGCGACGAAGTACCTCTACATCGGTCATGGTGGCAAACAAGTTGGCGATGCGCCGGGGCAGAAGCGGGACCCAGGTCAAATCGCAATCATTGATTCAGTCAACAGCAAGCTCATCGGAAACATCGAGACCGATCCGGAACTGCGGCCTGGCGCAATCGTACTCGAGCAACACGGGCCAAGATTGTTCACGACCAATGCACTTGGCAGTCAAATCATCGTTGTCGATCGAAAAAAACGGAAGATCCTCGCGAAATGGCCTCTTCCCAATGCCGAGAGAAGTGGCACGGTTGCATTGGATGAAGCCGGCCATCGGCTATTTGTTGGCATGCGGAACCCCTCGCGGGTGATTGTCCTCGACTCCGATACAGGCAAAGAAATTACGAACTTCACAACGGTCTCCGGCATTGATCGCCTGCTTTACGATCCCAATAAGAAGCGGATCTATGCAACAGGCTCTGCTAAGACGGGAGAGCATGAAGGATCGATTCAAGCTTATCGGCAGGTCGATGCGGATCACTACGAGCCCATCGCGAGAATCCCGACGGGTCCTGATGGCGGCACCTCGTTACTGGTTCAGCAGACTGGAACGCTGTACGTGGCCCTCCCACGATTTGGCGACAAGGATGCCGAGATACGCGTTTATTCGACTGCCGCTGACGCAAGCAAGATTGCGACGGGGATCGGGTCTCCCAGGCTCCGAAAGTAACGGCTCGACAGCATATTTCGAGGGGCGCCAGAGGTGCGTGACTCTGAAGTTCCTGCGCGCTCCAGCGTGCTTCGTCTAAATAGCCTTCTCTCAGTATCGCCAACCTTAAAAGAAATTAATTGGATTGTTCGAGACCTTCGGCACTATTATGCCGCCCGTTTGCGTTCTGCTGCAGAACCGCACCTGACGGGCGGACATATTCATGAATTCTGACGGAAGCACCAGGCCTAATCCGTTCCGCAAATCGCTGTGGCAGAAAGAAGAAAAATGAGACTCCCACATTGCCGTGTTTTCGTCGCATCTGCGTGCGCGTTGTTGCTGCTCTGCGGTTCAATTCGGATAGTTGCGCAAGTCACTGGCGGCACAATTCTGGGCACCATCATCGATACCAGTGGCGCGGTCGTTCCAAAAGCAACTGTCACCGTCAAGAACCAAGCCACCGACCTCAGCCGTATAGTCTCGACCAATCAGGACGGGCTATACCGAGCACCTAATCTCCTTCCCGGGAAATACGAGATCAGTGTCTCCGCCACTGGATTTGCAACCGCTGTCCGCAACGATGTCACGGTTGATGTCGGCCAAGAGTTGCAGATTGATCTTCAGCTACGTGTGGGCCACGCGACTGAAACTGTTCAGGTGACTGGGGAGCAGTCCGGCGTCACAACGACCACTGCGACTATTAGCGCAATAGTGAGCGGCACCGAAATGCGTGAACTCCCACTTAATGGCCGTGACTGGGCTTCGCTCGCCACACTCGAGCCCGGAGTTGCGCCAGTGCGAACTCAGATGCCGCTCGCCTCCGGAGCGAATGATCGCACTATCCGAGGGATTGGCTCGCAACTCACCGTCGGTGGAACGCGCCCGCAGCAGAACAACTATCGTCTAGACGGTATAAGCATTAATGACTCTTCCAATGGAGCGCCAGGCAGCGTACTTGGTGCGAACCTCGGCGTAGATGCCATTCAGGAGTTCTCGGTCATCACCAACAATCCTTCCGCCGAGTATGGCCGTAGCTCAGGTGGGATCGTGAACGCAATCACACGGTCGGGCAGCAATAGACTTCATGGTTCTGCTTTTGAATTCTTACGCAACAGTGCACTGGATGCGCGTAACTATTTTGACGGTCCTCAAGTTCCGCCTTTCAAAAGAAATCAGTTCGGCGGCAGCCTCGGAGGTCCGATTCTCAAAGACCGGACGTTCTTCTTTGGGTCCTATGAAGGTTTACGCCAAAGCTTGAGCATTACACAAGTCGACTCCGTTCCATCGCCGAACGCTCGCAACGGACAGCTGACGACTGGAAACGTTGTTGTCGATCCAAATGTGAAGCCATATCTGGCTTTGTACCCGCTGCCTAACGGCGCCATCAATGGCAATTTCGGCACGTTCACGCTTGTCACCGCTCAGGTGGCAAATGAGGATTTTGCGACCGGGCGAGTCGATCATAAGCTTTCGAGTAACGATTCCCTAGCCGGCACCTACATGTTTGACACGAGCACAAACTCGTCGCCAGATCCTTTCGATGCTGTGGTGATGGCTGCCGAATCGCGGCGCCAGCTCGTGAGCCTGGAGGAAACACACACCTTCAGTCCGAACTTTGTTAATGCGCTACGCTTTGGATTCAGCCGGGTTCTGTCCGACGGCCCAAAAACATTGAGCGCCATCAATGCCGCAGCGAAAGATCCCACGTTGGGTTTCGTACCGGGCAAGAATGTCGGCAAGATTCAGGTCCCGGGCTTGACTCAGTATCCAGGTGGATTCGGCGCGACCGGCGAATACGATTTTCACTTTAATTCTTTCCAGGTATATGACGACGCGTTCGTAACGAAAGGTGCACACAGCCTGAAATTCGGCGCCGTAATCGAACGCATTCAGGCGAATCAGGAAGGCAGAGCAAATCCCGCCGGTTTCTTCCAGTTCGGTTCATTGGCCAACTTTCTCACCAACAAGCCCACGGCTTTTACGGCCGCAATCCCCGGATTGATTTCGCCCCGTGATTTACGACAGACAATCTTCGGGACTTACGCAGCAGATGACATCCACTTTCGTCAGAACCTGACTTTTAACCTCGGGCTCAGGTACGAAATGGCCACCGTGCCGACCGAGGTAGCGGGAAAACTATCGAATCTTCGCAATCTGACGGATGCCGCACCTCACCTTGGTTCACCATACTTTTCTAACCCAACATTGCTCAATTTCGAACCGCGCGTCGGGTTTTCCTGGGATCCTTTCAGCACCGGCAAGACCGCGATACGCGGAGCGCTTGGGATGTATGACGTCTTACCGCTCACCTACATGTTTGAGACCCTGACGATCTTGCCAGCTCCGTTTTTTGCTCAAGGGCGGGTGACGGGACTGGCGCAGGGAAGTTTTCCAACCGGAGCCTTTCCGCGCTTAGGAGCAACGACTTTCCGCTACGCGCATGTGGACCCAGACCCTTCGCGCGCGTACGTCTTCCAATGGAACTTCAATATTCAGCGCGAACTTGCCCCGAACCTTACGGCGCTCGTCGGATATGTAGGTTCAAGAGGTGTTCACCTGCCATATCGCACCGAAGACGCCAATATGGTGCTCCCTACGCTAACGCAGCAAGGATACGTGTGGCCTTCCCCCGTCGGCAGCGGCAAAGTGCTTAACCCCAGTTTGGGACAGATCAGCGCGCTGTTTTGGGATAACAATTCCATTTACCATTCTCTACAAGTCCGTCTCTCCAAGCGAATGGCACACGGTTTCCAAATTGGTGGGTCTTACACTTGGTCTAAGAGCATCGATGATGGGTCCTCTACGCTCGCCGGAGACGCGTTAGCGAATGCCATTGGAAGTCCTCCTTTTTTTGATGTGAGACTGACTCGCGGTGTCTCGGATTTCGACATCACCCACAATGCCGTGATTAACTACACGTGGATAATTCCCTCTCCGTCAACGTTTTCTGGCCTCGCGCACTGGCTCACCGACGGGTGGCAGTTAGGCGGAATTTATCAAGCTAGCACTGGAGAGCCATTCAGCGCGCTGGTAGGCGGAGACCCGCTTGGCGTGAACAACGGGATCGTCTTTGATTATCCTGACAGGATTCGGGGATCGGCTTGCGATTCGCTCACCAATTCCGGTGATCCGATTAATTATGTTCGAACTCATTGCTTCCAGTTCCCCAATCCCAGTAACCGCCTCGGCAATGCGGGCCGGAATATTCTCAGAGGTCCCGGTTTATCAGCCTTTGACTTTTCGGTCTTCAAGAACAATCGCATTCGCAGGATTTCCGAACAGTTCAATGTCCAGTTTCGCGTCGAGGCCTTTAACATCTTGAACCACACTAACTTTGCCCCGCCGCTCAAAAACAATGCCCAAAATTCAGCGTGCTGCGTGTTCTTTGATCAAACTGGGAATGTGATTTCAAGTGGAAAGCTCGATTCGACTTCGACGACGTCGCGACAGCTTCAATTCGCTCTAAAGCTCACATGGTGAGCGACAGAAAACGTGCAAAACTCAGGGTCGCCATTGCCTTTGTAGCTGCAGCTCTGCTCGCTACTCTAGACTCAGCCAGCGCAGGTTCACGTTTGCCTGAAGACCGCGGTTCTACCGCCCTGGCTCAATCTTTGCGCAAGCTGCAGACTACCGGCCGTGTTGTGTACATGATTGCGCACCCCGACGATGAAGATGGCGGGACCGTCACCATGCTTACGCGTGGGAAGGGATACGAGGTCAGCCTTCTTGCTCTGAGTCGCGGCGAAGCTGCTGGTGACGCTGTCAGCAGCGATGCCGGTCCGCCACTTGGCATTCGCCGCACGTTGGAGATGATGCGGTCCAGCGAGTACTACGGCGCTAGGCTTCGTATGTCACGCTTCCTTGATTTCGGCCTATCCAAGACACTAGCGAAAACCTTGCGTTATTGGAATGAAGAAGACGCGCTGCGCGACATGGTCCGATTTATCCGCCGAGAGCGCCCGCACATTGTGCTTTCACGCTGGCAGGGCAATCCGGGTGACAGATTAGGGAATCACGAGATCGACGGACTCGTTGCCCGACAGGCATTCGATGCGGCCGGCGATCCGACGCGCTTCCCTGAGCAGATCGCCGAAGGATTGTCAGCATGGCAGCCTTTGAAGTTTTATAACGATAATCGAACAGAAAAAGACGACTGGACAATCAAGATCGATTCGGGGATGTACGATCCGATACTGGGACGCACTTATGGAGACATCGCGAACGAGGGCTTAGGACAACAGATTTCTCAAGCCGCTGCCGGTGCCATACTCCCTGTCGGCTGGCCCTCGGTGAGTTATTACAAGCTCATTGCTTCAAAAGTGGGAATGGCCGACAAGGAGTCAGAGCTCTTCGAGCGCATCGATGTTTCTTTGGCCAAGTACCCGATACTAGAAAAGCACGTCCAGGCGGCGACGAAAGGGTTCGATGCACAGCACCCGGAAACGTGTGTTCCACATTTGAGTGCGGCTCTCATCGAAGTACGACGTCTGAGGCAGTCAGACGCCAAGAATTTCGATCTCGAGCTCAAGGAGCGTCAACTTGAAACCGCATTGTCTCAAGCCTTGGGCCTGGAGTTCGAAGCTTTAGTTGAACCGGCGAAGCCAGGACGCAGCTCGGGCGAGTACAAAGCGATCCGAACACCGTTAACCTTTGTGCCGGGAGACAGCTTTCGTGTCACAACTAATTTCCATGCTGCTGATAGTGCAAAGGTGAATCTGAAGCAGACTCGGCTGCGCGGGCCGGCAGACTGGAAGATAGCAGAGTTGGCGCCGAATCGATTCGAAATAACGCTTCCGCACGATACGAGTTTCACTAGCGCCTTTTGGGTCCGCAATTCCCCGGATGAGGGCTTCTATCGCATCACCCGGCGGGAACTGTTGGGTGAACCGATCACTCCAGATCCTCTCAAGGCCGAACTGACATATTCGATTAGCGGCGTAGACTCTGTGATCAGCGCAAACGTAGAAACAAGTTCGATCGGAAAGATTGGGACACAGTATCGACACGAAGTTGCCATTGCCCCACCGGTTTCTGTTCGCTTTCATCCTGAGGCGATTGGGTTTCCGCTGGGCCGCCAGCGACAAAAAGTTGTTTGTTCGATTCGCAATTACGTGAACGGTCAAAATCAAGGAACCGTTCATCTAGAGCTCCCGCAGGGCTGGCGGTCGGAGCCGGAATCGGCATCCTTTGCATTCCAAAAGCAGGACCAGGAGGCAGACGTTGTCTTTGAACTGGTGGCTCCTTCGGATGCGAAAGATTCTGAATATCACATTCAAGCAGTAGCTGAACTAAACGGAAAAAGTTATCGGAACAGCTTCGTGCCCGTAACAGAACCGGGACTGGAAACGGTATATATGGAGAATGCCGCGACGTTGCTGGTCCGTGCGGTCAACGTGGTGATTCCGAATGTGCGAGTCGGGTACGTGATGGGCACAGGAGATGAGGTTCCGGATTCACTGCGCTTGCTCGGCATCGATGTCGATCTGCTCGACCGCGGAGCGTTAGCGCAAAGTGACCTTTCCCGTTACGGTACGATCGTTTTGGGAGTACGCGCCTACCTAGCGCGAGAGGACCTCAGGGCTTACAACTGGCGCTTGCTTGAATACGTGAAAGGCGGAGGCGTCCTGATTGTGCAATACAACACTGAGGAATTCGACGAAAGCTTCGGGCCGTATCCATACGCCGGGGCGGGCGCGGCTCAGGACGTGACTGAAGAGGACTCTCCGATCGAAATTCTTCAGCCACATCACGCTGTCCTAAACCAACCCAACAAGATCGGCCCATCGGATTTTCAAGGGTGGGTCGAGAAACGAGGGCTCCGGTTCTTATCGTCCTGGGACGATAGATACGTTCCAATTCTGTTAACACATGACCAAGGACAGAAGCCTCAAGCCGGTGGTTTGTTGACGGCCCGATACGGCAATGGGTTGTGGGTTTACAACGGCTACTCTCTATACCGCCAACTCGCGTTCGCAATTCCCGGCGGTGTACGTTTGTTCGCGAATCTTATTCAGCTAGGCTCTGACAAGGCAAGTTGGCGAGACTCCCAACCAAAGTAACTTCTCGCTCACCATGAGGGATCTCTTCACCTCCTCCATCGTTGATGTCGAGCATTCGCGTCCCGGAACGATGCGCTCTGGGTTGTGGCTCGGTAGGGATTGTCTGTGAAAATTCGGGTACTCGTGGTGGATGACTATGAACCTTGGCGTCGTTACGTCTCAACGGCGCTTCAAACACAGCCGGACTTGGAGATAGTCGCCGAAGCGGTGGATGGGTTAGAGGCAGTTAAGGATGCCGAACAACTGAAACCAGATTTGATTTTGCTAGATATTGTGCTTCCGGAGCTGAACGGAATCGAAGCCGCTCGCAGAATCCGAAAGCTCTCGGACAATTCCAAAATTCTTTTTGTCAGCATGGGTCGAAATCCGGAGGTTGTATGGGGAGCTCTAGGCACAGGCGCTCATGGCTATCTCGTTAAGTCCGATGCCGGAAGCGAACTCTTCGTTGCAATCAGGACCGTTATGGGAGATAAACGATTTGTCAGTAGCAGCGTGGATTTGGCAAAAAGCCGCCTCAAGTTATGAAAGATTCCCGATGACTTTATTCTCGTGAATGATCTGCCCCAACATGTACATCAAAGCGGGAATTGAGTACGTTGTAAATTGGCATCAGCGAAGCCCGACGTTGAGTTTTGGTCGGATTCAAGTGATTACGGAGACTTAAACTTGAGACGGCTTCAAACCCTATCGAGGTCCTTGCTGTGGGTGCCAATCGCGATTGGGTTCCTTGCGATGTCGGCAACGACTTTTTCGCAAACGGACGAAATCCAGGTGTACGATGCCGAAATTGCTGAGCCGGGAGTCTTCAATTTGATGATCCACACCAACTTCACTCCTGTCGGCCGGAAAACTCCCGCATTTCTCGGAGGCATCATCGCCAACGACTCCGTCAACGGCGCTGCGGAATGGGCTTACGGCGTGAAGCCATGGTTCGAACAAGGCTTGTATCTCCCCGTGTACAGTTTCAACTCAACCAATCATGGCGCAACTCTTAATGGATTCAAGATTCGCGAGCTCTTCGTAAGTTCTCACGCTCATGATCGCAAGTTGTTTTACGGGCTGAATTTCGAATTCAGCGTCAATGCTCTTTATTGGGAAGGGAGACGCATTACGTCTGAGCTTCGACCCATTGTCGGTCTACACCTTCATCGTTGGGATCTCATCTACAACCCAATTATGGATACGGATTACACCGGAGGCGTGAAAGGTCTGGAATTTAATCCGGCAGGACGAGCTGCTTACAATCTCAGCAGCAAATGGGCGGTCGCCGTAGAGGAATACGACGGCTTCGGTCAACTGCGTGGCTTCGTTCCTTCCGACCGGCAGTTCCATGAAACTTGGGCGGTCTTGGATCGTAATAGCAGATTCGTGAATGTCGAGACGGGAATCGGCGTGGGCTGGAGCGGAGGCGCCGATAGGGTAACTCTAAAGTTGATGCTATCCCGCGATCTAAACGTCCATTCTCACTAAAATCGAGTTGAGTTTCTCGCTCCGAAAATGATAGGCGCATCACAATCGCGTTCACGTCACCCCTTTCTGCCGGCAAAATGCATTCATAGGTTCTTTCAGAAAGCCTTAAGACTTTGCTGTTACGATCACGCTCGGTAAGTCTGAAAGCTTGATTCACGGAGTCTGATGAAGCTGATTTCCTTTTTGGCAGGCGCCTTGCTGCTGACACTGCCCGTGTTCGCACAGAAGGCAACACTCCGAGGCCAAGTGACAGATGAAACCGGCGCTATCGTTCTTGGCGCTCAAGTGACACTTAGCGAACCGGCTGCCGGACTTTCGAAGACGAGTACGGTAGATAGCAATGGCTCGTATTCATTCAGCGATGTGCCGCTCGGAAATTACACGCTGCAGGCATCGGCGCCTGACTTGGCGCTACGGCAACCAGCGCAGATCTCGCTGAAGGCGGGCGTGCAGTTTGAATCTCGTATTGAGTGTGGTCACAGTAAAACAGCAGATCGCTGTCGAGGAAGATTCTTCACCCACGATCAATACGGACGCCGGAAGCAATGCGAGCGCGACGGTAATCAGGGGAGCGGACCTTGACGCGCTGTCCGACAATCCAAACGACCTGGCGGATGATCTTCAGGCTATTGGCGGGACCTGCTGCCGGACCAAAGGGGGATTACATCGATGGATTCAGTGGTGGCCAGTTGCCACTGAAGAACGCGATTCGCGAGATTCGCATCAACCAGAATCCGTTTTCTCCGGAGTACGACAAACTCGGTTTTGGCCGAATCGAAATCTTCACTAAGCCCGGTTCGGACAAGTTTCATGGCACGTTTGGCTACAACTTCGCGAACGACTTCTGGAACTCGCGCAATCCATATGCGGCAGAGAAAGCTCCTTTCCATTTGCACGAAGTCGGCGGAAACGTGAGCGGTCCGCTCAATAGGCGGGCATCGTTCAACATCGATGTGACTCGCGAGATGAACGACAACGGCAAGGTGATCAATGTCGTCGCACTCGATCCCTTGACGCTGATCACAGCTCCTCTCACCGGCAGTGTGCTTTCCTACGATCGCTGGAAGTACGTGAAAAGCGGAGGCGTTCTGATTGCACAATAAAACACAGAAGAATTCGACGAAAGCTTTGGGCCTTACCGGTATTCAGCAGCCGGCGCGGCCCAGGACGTGACTGAAGAGGACTCACAGATCGAGGTTCTTCAGCCAAATCATGCAGTCCTGAACCAGCCCAACAAAATCGGCTCCCAACAGACTTTCAAGGGTGGGTCGAGAAACGAGGACTCCGATTCTTGGCGTCATGGGATGACAGATACATTCCAATTCTTTCGACGCATGATCAAGGACAGAAGCCACAGGCCGGGGGTTAATTGATGGCCCATTACGGCAATGGACTATGGGTTTACAACGGCTACTCTCTCTACCGTCAGCTCCAATTCGGAGTTCCAGGCGGTGTGCGTTTATTCGCGAACCTGATTCACCTGGGCTCTGCCAACGCAAGCTGGCGAGACTCGCAACCACATTACTAACTTCTTGCGCATCATCAGGTAACTGCGGCATCCGCTCTCCATCCGTGATGGTTCTCTATTCGAGCATTAGCATGGACGATCAATGCAGCTTCGGATAGCGGTTGGCTGATAAATAACAATTAATCTTATGTTTCTGTTCTGCAGAGCTATGCTTTGCGGCGACGAACAGAGTTCCGATACCGCAAGAACCACTTACGCCTGAAGCGGTTCTCGATCTCCTATTTTGGCGAATCGCCACTCAGTCGCGTCGTCTTCCGAAATCGGCCTTGTCCCGCAGCTTGAGAGGAGGCATTGTCAATGCACTCGAAGAAACAATTGTGCCTTTTGCTTCACTGGTTGGCAGTTGTGGTTCTTGCTCCTCTGTTGGCAAGCAATCTATGGTCGCAAGTCGCGGCTGGGACGATTCTGGGTACCGTCACAGATACTTCTGGAGCGCGTGTTCCCAGGGCGAACATAACGATCAAGAACGTCGCGACCGGCTCGGTCCGAGTGGTCACGACGAACAGTGATGGCCTCTACCGTGCGCCGGATCTGTCACCTAGTACGTACGAGATTGCGGCCGGAGCTACTGGGTTTGCGACGGTTGTTCGGGCAGGTGTTCAACTCGACGTTGGTGTCGAACTTGTCATCGACTTGCGATTGCCTGTCGGAAGCGTTATCGAAAGGGTTGAGATTAAGGAGGAAGTGCCTTCCATTGAAACGTCGAGTTCCACGATGAGCGCTGTAATAGGCTCAAACATCGTGCGCGAGTTGCCGCTGAATGCGAGAGACTGGACGCTACTTGCAAACCTTGAGCCTGGCGTTGCCACGGTTCGTACGCAGAACGTCGCTGCGACCAGTGGCTTTGAAAGAAGCAATCGTGGATTCGGAACCCAACTCACCGTGGGCGGAAACCGACCACAGCAAAATAACTATCGATTGGACGGAATCAACATCAACGATTACTCAAATGGTGGTCCCGGCAGTGTTCTTGGTGGAGACTTAGGCGTTGATGCGATTCAGGAATTTTCTGTGGTGACAAGCAACGCTACGGCGGATTATGGGCGCACGTCGGGAGGCGTCATTAACGCCGTCACACGTTCTGGAACAAACACGTTCCACGGCTCTGCTTATGAATTCCTACGCAACAGTGCGCTCGACGCTAGTAATTATTTCGATCTAAAAAAGCCGCCCTTTAAACGCAATCAGTTCGGCGCAACAGCTGGTGGGCCATTTCGAAAAGACAGGGTATTCATCTTTGGTGACTACGAGGGACTTCGCCAAAGCCTAAACATAACGCAACGATCCACAGTACCCTCAGTCGCAGCGCGCAGCGGCCAATTGACTAGTGGGAATCTAACTGTCGATCCAAAGGTTCAGCCTTTTCTAGCCATCTTTCCGTTGCCTAACGGCCCTGCATCGGGTGACTTTGCTACGTTCACCTTCTCCATTCCTCAAGTGTCACGAGAGAACTTCTTTACGACTCGGCTAGATGGCAAGCTGTCGGAGAAGGACAATCTTGCCGCAACATTCATGTTCGATGACAGCAATATCACGAATCCCGATGTCTACAACTTCGTTCTCATGGAATCCATTTCAAGGCGGGAGCTGGTAACGCTTGACCATACTCACACGTTCACGCCGAATGCCATCAATTCCCTGCGATTTGGATTCAGTCGAGTGATTTCCGAGTCCCCTAAGACTCTTTCGGCGATTAACACTCTGGCAAAGGATCCATCTTTAGGTTTCTTGCCCGGACGTAACGTGGGACTCATCAATGTCTCGGGCCTGCCGATTTTTCCGGGCGGACTAGGTGCAACCGGAGAGTTCGATTACCACTTCAACACCTTCCAGTTGTATGACGATGTATTTCTGACTCGAGGAAGAAATTCCTTTTCTTTCGGCGGATATGTCGAACGCATCCAAGCCAATCAACTTGGACGATCGAATCCCAGCGGCAATTTCCAATTTGGATCGCTGCTGAATTTCTTAACCAACAAGCCGCGATCTTTTAATGCCGCCCTACCTGGTTTAATCACTCCTAGGGACTTACGGCAAACGATTGCGGCAGGATACGTTCAGGACAACGTACAGCTCTTCTCGAACCTCACAGCCAACCTCGGGCTGCGTTACGAAATGGCATCGGTTCCAACCGAAACGAATAACAAGCTCAGCAATCTACGAAACGTAACTGATACTCAACCCTTCTTGGGGTCACCGTATTTCGCCAATCCCACTCTGCGGAACTTCGAGCCGCGAGTTGGCCTCTCCTGGGACCCCTTCAAACGCGGAAAATCGGCAGTCCGTGGTGCCTTTGGAATCTATGACGTCCTGCCACTCACATACCAATTTGAATTGCTCTCCATACTTGCGGCTCCATTTTTTGAAAGAGGAAATATCACGGGTTTAGCGCAAGGTACGTTCCCAACGGGAGCCTTTCCGTTATTGGGACCGAACCGCCTCCGTTTCTTTCATATGGACCCAAATCCACCTCGTAACTACGTGATGCAGTGGAATCTGAATGTTCAGACCCAATTGACGCCAACTGTTACCGCACAAATAGGCTACGTCGGCAGCCGTGGAGTACATCAACCATTCAGAGTTGATGACATGAACATTGTTCTGCCCATTGCCCATACAGCAGATGGCTACTTTTGGCCTTCTCCGGCTGGCAGCGGCAAGACACTAAACCCAAACTTGGGCCAGATCAGTTCGTTGACTTGGAATGATTCTTCCATCTACCACGGAATGCAGTTAAGGGTAACGAAGAAATTGAGCCGTGGATTGGAAGTCGGCGGTTCTTACACTTGGTCGAAAAGTATCGACTCCGGCTCTGCCTCTCTCGCTGGTGACCCGTTTCTGAACTCGATAACGAGCTTACCGTTCTTCGATTTGAAACTAAGTCGCGGCCTTTCGGACTTCGATATACGACAGAACTTCGTAATTAATTACACGTGGCGGCTTCCGAGTCCATCCTCAGCGGGATTCTTGAATGTTCTAGCAGGCGGTTGGGAGCTTGGGGGCATATACCAGGCGAGTAGTGGACTACCCTTTACGGCAATCTTGGGAGGAGACCCGGTGGGTCTAAACAGCTCAGATACGATTGAATTTCCTGATCGGCTGTTCACGCCCGAATGTAAGTCACTGGTTAATCCGGGCAACCCAAACAATTACATCAAGACACAGTGCTTTGCATTTCCGAATCCGAGAACCCGCCTCGGCACTGCTGGGCGAAACACTTTAATTGGACCGGGATTGTCCAATTTTGATTTTTCAATTTTCAAGAACAATCCCATCCACAAAATCTCGGAGAACTTCAATGCACAATTTCGAGTGGAGATGTTCAATGTTCTCAACCATCCTAATTTCGCTTCTCCGCTGCACAACAACACGATTTTTGACACTAACGGTAATCGACTCGCCACCGCCGGGTTAATTGACGCGACTGCTACGACATCGCGACAAATCCAGGTCGCGCTAAAGCTCATTTGGTGATCGTCGGCATTCCGAATCGCGCTGCAGCAATTTTCGTCCGATCAGTCCGCGTTATTGGCCGAGATACTTGCCTAACCACGCCACCGTCCTGCGAAGGCAGTCGCGCCCTTCATCTGTATCGGCGAAGGGAAACATGTGGCCTCCGGGAGCGTTAGTGTAGACGTGCGAGTCGAAGGTTTTTCCCTGAGCTTTTAATGAGTCGATCAAGCGCCCGGAGTGCAGCACGAATGGAACTGTCTGGTCAAATGTGTTTGCCAGCACCAACAATGGTGTTTGGATGTCCTGCACGTGATTGATCGGGGATACGCGGATGTATGCTTCCAGGTTTTCGTACGGCAGCTTTCCGCCAAATGACGCTTCCTTTGCAACCTCGGCGCGCCGGTAGTCGGGCTTGTAGCTCATGTACGCGACGAAATCAGTCAAACCGGCAATTTCGATCGCGCTCTTGAAACGTTGCGGCGCCCTCTCGATTGACAGCAGCGTGACCATGCCTCCGCGGCTGTGACCCACAATCCCGATGCGATTCCCATCCACATAGTCCTGCTTGGCCAGGAAGTCAGCGCTGGCAATCGTATCGGTGACATCGATTGTGCCATAGGCGTTTTGGTAATGATTCTCACCGTATCCGCTGCTGCCGCGGTACTCGGGGAAGATGACGACGTATCCGGCGGAAACAATCGCGTTGAGAAGGGGAAAGATATAGGTATCGAAGCGATCATGGAAGCCACCGTGCACGAGCACCACACCCGGATATCGCTTCCCCTTGTCGCGATTTTTCAGAGAGAAGATGTAGCCGGGAATAGTCAACAGCTTCTCCGAAGGGAACTGAACGGTGTCGACTTGGATCCGGTCGCCGTATCGTTGGTTGAAGAGAATCAGAGCCGACGCAACCTGCTGCTGATAGAGGCCCTGGATGAGCAATTCAAATTGAGTGCTCGCATCCTTGGCATCCATGTTGATGAATTTCTCCAGATCAGCTTGCGATTTGAGAGTTTCCTGGCCTCCCATGGTCGCCACGCCCAAAACCATGAGCGCGAACACGGTTCCGAACAGTCTCACGATGCGTTTCATCCACTCTCCTGAACAAGAATTGCAGCCCCCACCGACATTTCTTCCGGCCAGTGCGTGCGGCGGAGCCTTAGTTGCGTGATTTCGTGAAGTCAAGTCAAAGACATCATCGAAAGCAGAATTGTTAGTGCACAGACGTCAGTTGCAGATGACGTCGTCCTCCTCGCACGAACTTGTCTGAGAGGTTGTCCGCCAAAGTCGGATTGGCTCACCAGCTTTGTCGGCGTTCGGTGTCCTATGTTTCAAGTCGCGATTTACCAGATCAGCTTTAGTCCGAACTGAATCTGACGCGCCGGCGTCGCCATCGTGTCGAGCTTGCCGGCCAGAGTAATCGCATTGCCTTTTGTGTCGAACAACTTGTTGTTCGTGATGGGCGGACCGAAGTTCGTGTGATTCGTGGCGTTGAAGAATTCGCTGCGGAATTGCAGCTTCGAAGCTTCGGAGATAAACCGCAGCGGGATGTTCTTGTAGAGCGAGAAGTCCAGTTCCTGCAGTCCCGGCCCCGTCAAACTATTTCGGCCGGCATTGCCCAGCAGCGTGCTGGGGTTCGGGAACGTGAAGCACTCCGTTTTGATGTAGTGAGCGAAATCGCCCGGGTTAACGGCTGTCCCGCATCCCGCAGATCTCACGCGGTTTGGAAGGTCAATCGTAGTGCTCGTGGTGAGTCCAAGTGCGTCACCGGAAATTTGCGGAGTAAACGGCATGCCATCGCTGATCTGATAGATGCTGCCGACCTCCCAGCCGCCCAACAGCCCTGTGACGGCAGCATTTCTATAGTGTCCCGGAATCTGCCAGATGCCGTTCAGCACAAGGTTGTGGGCGAGATTGAAGTCGGACGGACCACGCAGAGGTACGGCAAAGAGTCCGCCGGAAATGGAGTTCTGGAAGGGGCCGCCGGCGATAACCGACGAACTCGTGTCGAGGCTCTTCGCCCAGGTGTATGAACCTTGCAATTGCAGGCCGCGCGCCAGCGTCCTTTTCACGGAGATCAGCAGCGCATCGTAGGCCGAACCGGCAGTGAACGTTTGACCGTCGATCTGCCCAAATGCTGGGTTGACCTTCGTTCCTGTGCCGGGCTTCGAGCAAATCCCGTTGACGATCGCGCCGCCACACGGCCAAACGTAACCCTGCGGCGCGAGCGTCGGCGGCACCGCGTTCGCGTCGGTCGTTCGGAACGGCAGGTGCACGCCATGCGAACCTACGTAGCCGACCATCGCCGTCAAATTGTGTGCGACTTCACGTTGGACATTCAGGTTCCACTGCATTACATACGACCGCGCCGGATTGAAGTCCACAAAATCGGCGCGCAAGGCGCCGCCGGCCTGTATCAGTGGCAGCGCCCCTTTCGGGAACGAACCCGCAGGCGGATTGTTCAGCGTGGGAAAGAGAAAGAACGGCGCCGAGAAGGCGTCCATCAGATTGAACTGGTAAGTGAGCGGCAGCATGTCAAAGAAGCCAAACCCGCCGCGAATCGCCGTCTTTCCATTCTTGAATGGATCCCACGAGAAGCCAACTCGAGGGTCGAAGTTCTTGAGCGTCGGATTGTGAAAATACGGATCGCCGCTGAAGACCTGGGGTGAGTCCAAGGTGCGAAGATTCGCAACCTTCCCGTGTGCTTCGGTCGGAACCGTCGCTGGCTCGTAACGCAACCCGGCGTTGACCGTAAGGTTCGACGCCAGCCGGATGTCATCTTCGAAATATCCGCCGAAGACTCTCTGCCGCAGATTACGCGGGTTTGCTCCGCCGAGCTGGATTTGAAGGGATAGCGGTTTGTTCTGGAGGAAATCGGAAAGAGAGTTGAAGCGAAAAATCCCGTCCGGCGACGCGCTCAGCGTCATGTTGGAATCGATCCGCTCATACGCGAAGCCAAACTTCAGCGAATGGATTCCGCGCGTTAAGAATGCGTCATCGTAGAATTGCCATGTCGTAAATCCATAGTTAGCGAACGACGTGCCATTCAAACCGCCCTGGAATTGGGTGACCCCGGATCCAACGTTGAGCTGCGGTGCGAACAGTCCGGGCCCGGCTCCGAGTGATGGGTCGTTTCCCAGCGGATTCGCACCCGGCAACGTGTCGAGCGTGTCGGCGACTTCACGGTTCGCGCCGACACGCACGGCGTTGACGAATGTCGGCGTAAACACGTGATTTTCTTCGATCGACACCGTCTGGCGGCGTGTGCGGTTGGTGTTCAGCAGAACATTTAGGTTGTCCGGCAGCGTGGTGCTGGCGTTGTCGAAAAGATAGGTGACGTGTGCGCTGTCTTTCTGCGACAAAGTGTGGTCGACGCGAGCCGTTATGAAGTCTTCGGGCGTATCCGATTTCCCGACAAAGCTGTACGTGCCGATATCGCCCTTTTCACTCCCGGGATCCGGAACGTGCCAGAGTGGCAGGTAAGGCTTGACGGCGGGATCAACAGTAATCGGCGTCTTGCTCGTGGTGAGGATTCCGTTACGCGCGTTCAATGAGGGAACCGTGGTCAAGTTGGTTGTCGATAATGCCTGGCGAAGCCCTTCGTAATCGACAAAGAAGAACGTATGGTTCTTGCGGATCGGACCACCGAGGGACGCTCCGAATTGATTACGTTTGAAAGGCGGCCGTACCGTGTCAACGTAGTTGCGCGCATCGAGTTTGTCGTTGCGCAGGAACTCGTAGGCGGTGCCATGGAACGCATTTGAGCCAGCCTTAGTGCTGGCGTTGATTACGCCACCCGAGGTTAGTCCGTAGGCCGCCGAGTAGTTGCTGGAGACGACAGAGAACTCCTGGATGGCGTCCACACCAAGGCTGACGCCGAGCGTGCTACCCGGCGCAGAATTGGCGTAATCGTTCACGCTGATGCCGTCGATGCGGTAGTTATTCTGTTGCGGGCGCGCACCATTGATCGTCAACTGCGAGCCAAAGCCGCGATTGCCTCGATTGTTCAGACCGGCGGCCGAAGGCTGAGTGCGAATGTTGGCGATGCCAGCTTGTAAGGAAGCAAGTTGCGTCCAGTCGCGACCATTCAGCGGAAGCTCGCGCGTGGTGGTCTCGTTGACGACGTCGCTGATCTCAGAGCTGGCGAGTTGCACGGTTGGCGCGCCCGCCGTGACCTCGATATTTTCGCTGACCTTCGCGACCTGCAAGGTCGCGTTAAATACTTCTTTCTCGCCGACCATTAATGTCAACTGCGGCTGCTGAACCGTAGCGAACCCGGGCGCCGCGATGTTGACCGAATATGGTCCCGGCGCAAGATTCGGCAGGCTGTAAAGTCCGGTAGCATTCGTCGGCACGGTTCGTGTCACGCCCGTCTCCACACCGGTAACGGTAACTTGCGCGTTTGGTACAACTGCGCCCGAGGAGTCGGTCACTGTGCCTGACAGTGTCGCACCGACTACCTGAGCGGCCGATGGCGCCGCAAGGGCGCAGAGCACGATAAAGATGCTAGCGATTCTTAAACAGCGGTTCGCGAATAGCATGGATGGTGCGAGCGATGCCTGCATCGATTTACTCCTTTGCGGCGCGCCTGGCACTCCGCATCGTCTCTCGACGAAGCGGACGCTGTATTAGAGGTCGGAATTTTGTTCGGAATGCGCCCCACGTGCTTCCGGCTTTATTGGCCGCGCGAAGTTTACCAACACCGACTGCAGGCAACAATAAAAAAGAGATTAAGTTGCACTCAGGAACACCAATCGCGGCTTTGCCTTGACCGCGTGCAAGCGAAATAGTACGTTGCCGGCTAATCGCCCATCTCTTCGTGCCCGCGTTGGAGCCGTGCGTCGACGCTTGAAGTGGAGATGACTTGTGGGAGGACCTATCGATGGTGATCGTGCGAAAGATTGCCGGCTTGATTGCAGGCGCCGCTGTTATTGCTGCCGCTACTACGTTTGTCAACGCTCAAGAGGTTCCGGCGGACACCACTGCGCCTCGGATCGCGGTGAATCAGGAAGCTAAGGATGCCGCGACGAAACTTGACCTGCTGCAGCAGGAGATTTACATCGCCGAACAACAACTCACGTGGCTCACCCTCCTGCAACAGTATGGCGATCGGTTGCACGTCGAACGTGTGATGTTTCCCAGCCAGAAGGAACTCGTTCCAGGTTATATCTTCACGCCGGTAAAGCTGGACAAAAGCCAGAAACACCCTGGGCTGGTAATCGTGCACGGTGCGTTCCACGGGCACTTGGATTGGCGCTTCTTCGACCTGATTGAGTACGCCGTCTCGCGCGGCTATGTCGTAATCTTCCCCGACTATCGCGGCAGTTCCGGCTACGGCGACGTCGTTTACAAAAACGACTATGGCATCACCGACACGGCCGACGTACTCAACGCCGCCGACTATCTCCTCAAGTCGCACCCGTATGTGGATCCGCAACGTCTCGGAATCTTCGGCCACAGCCGGGGCGGCATGGTGACGCTGCTGGCCATCGAACGCTCTCCGAAGAAGTTCAAGGCGGCCGTCGATGTTGCGGGCCTGACAGATTTCGTTGCCTTCATGGCATACAAGCCCGACTTCAGAAGGATGGAAACCGTGGTTGAAACCCAGTTCAACGGCAAGCTGCCGTCCGAAAATCTCGGACCTTACATGGACATCTCACCGCTCAACCACGTCGACGACATTGAGACACCGCTGTATGTGTTTGCAACGACCGGCGACAGGACAGTCCCACTGACGCTCCATTCAGGACGTCTGATCGACGCGCTTCGTGCGCGCGGGAAAGTATTTGAGTCAAAGATTTACGATCATGCGCCGGGCGATCATGTCTTCCTTTTCGGCGACTCGGACGAACGCCGCGATATGTTCGAGCGCGCCTTCGACTTTTTAGGCAAATATTTGAAATAGCTAGTGAGAGAGTTTGGGGTTTGCCGCACCCGAACGCTGTAAACATACAGTCCTGGTTGGCGAACCGACTTGGCACCGAGAAGAAATCCATCGCGGCGATCACTTCACCATGGTTACTCAGAAGTGTTTTCCATCGCATGCTTCGATCACGAAGCCTGCGTGCACGTCGCATCCAGCGCGAGACCGTTCTCTCGGAGACATCAAATCCAAGCTGCAGCAGTTCACCGTGAATCCGAGGCGCACCCCAGGTAGGATTCTCGACGACCATCCGGAAAATCAGTTCGCACAGTTCCCTGCTGATTCGCCTTCGGCCACGGCCGACCTCGTGGCGGCAACGCCAGCGCCAATACTGGGAATCTGAATATCGCAGGCGCCGGAAACGGGATCAAGTTCCCAGACGGGACGATCTTGACTACGGCAACCAACAATTCCGGCGGTGCTGGACCCAGTAGTAGCTCATTGCTGCCTGCATTCCTTCCCGGTCCGCTGACGAAAGCGTATACCGCTGCGTCTTTCGTGCCGGATTCTCCGATTACTGTTACGCGCATTTCCGCTGCGTTAAAAACACCACCCGATGCGAACTGTCGTCCGACAGTGCTTCGGGTCAGCGCAACCAACGGGAACTCCGGACAAAATACCTCAAACCCAGCTATCACAGGACAGGATGTCCGGTTATTAGGCGGGCGAAGTCGTTTGTGCGAGGCCGATGGTCAAGGCTTGACGCTTGCCAGGACTACTTTTTCACCGTCTCTCAGCAGGATATCGATAGACCTAAAGCCAGCATCCGCGAGCAGACCGACCCACCGCATTGCAGACAGCCCGTCCCCGATACGATTTTGATTGTCAGGAGGGTCGCCGAGGAAGCCATAATCGTACCCCAATAGAGCATCCACTCGCGACCAGAAGCGGCGCCAATCTTCGTACTTGTGCTGGCTTGGCTGTTCCTTCCGCCATGCGTCGAACCCGGACGCAAACGGCGGCTCGACTCCTGCGGGTTCCATAAGCAGAAAAACGCCGCCTGACCGGAGCGACTGAAAGATGCCACTGAAAAGTCCTGCTGCCTCTGCCAAGCTGAACCAGTGCACGCTGTTCACGGCCACCACGACTTGATAGTCGCTCGCCAAATCGCGCCGCCAGTTTGGTTCCGACAAATCACGCGCCCACGTCCGCCCGCCTATGCCATCACGGCGATTGACCGCGCCGCAGAGCGAGACAAAGAACTCATTCCTATCCACGGAATCGATCCGAGCGTGCGGAAATCGCGAATGAATGGCGCGGCCTGCGTCGCCTGGCCCGCAGCCCACGTCCAAAACCCGCAGGCTCTGGTCAATCGGAAATGGAATCACTGCGGCGATGACCTTCAGCGCGCCTGGCTTGGCGGGACCCTGCTCCGCGTGCCACAAGTCGAGCCATGCATCGAGATCTTCGCCACGAAGTTTATCCTCAATCTCGGCCTGAGTAGGGATTGCCACTGGTTTCTTCCTTTGCAGGTTCGCAATGCACCGATAGGTCGTTATCGCATGCGAAGGGCGACCGGGTATTGGAAAAATTTGACCGCACTGATGGCGGCTGGTTATTCGTGGCGTGTCCGGCGCAGGAATTCGAGGGGACTCAGTCCGGAAAAAGACCTGAACTCATTGATGAAATGAGGCTGGTCGTAGTAGCCGCAAGTGAGCGCCAGATCCGTCCAACGTATCGCCCTTTGGTTGGCGGTACGAACAGTGCCGACTGCCTGATAATCGAGATACGGTTTTCCCTCCGCATACGATAAGGGATCTCGCCACCCCACGCGATGGACCGCTGCGACAGCCAGATGGAAGCGGCTGATCCTGGCGATCGTTTTTGGAGCCATGCCGAAATATGTGTGGAATTGCGCGATCAAATGGCGCCGGCTGCATCCGAAGTCCTCCGGAAGCCGTGCCAGATCCACATCATTTGGAGACTCCTGGAGTATCCGCCATGAATGGAGCAGACCGGCTGGAGGCGGTGGCGCGGACGCCAATCGTTCAGCGATGATGTTTTCTACGATGTCAAACCGAGCGGCCCAGTCATGTGCGGCCTCCGCATGCCCCGTGAGGAGCCGCGAAAATCGACTATCGACATCTTCCAGCGCGAGAATACGATCCGTAAGCAGGTCCATCGGCATCCCCAAAAGCATCTGTGCGCCGACTGGAGTGAGGCGAATCACCATAAAGTCCCGAGCTCCGAAGGCCTCGCGGATTTGATGACGATGCTGCAGCGCGACGATCCATGCGTTTCTGTGCTCGGTTCTACGCTTCGGGTCCGATGGATCGATGATTCGATGAGGCGCGGCGAAGTTCAGGACGAGCGCGACTTCAAGCGCTGGGAGGTGCCGCTCATGCAATGGCCTGGGCAAGAAGCCCTGACTCGCGAAGTAACCAAGGACGTAATCACGGAGGCGCGATCCGGAAGACCGCCGTGCAGCCCGCCAGCGACCGAGATCACATCTATGGGCGCTGACTTCGATACGCTTTGAACCTACGAGTCCCATTGCCAATATTCTGTCATCCTGCTTCGGCCTGCCCGTCATCAACTTGGGTCGGGTCGGCGATGTCGACGACTGTCGAGTAGTCGGCAAGGCTTCCCTCACCGATTGCGGAATTTGCTCGTGATCCGGACTAGATCAGTCGTGCCCGGAGTGCGGCACAGCGGATGCCGAAAACATGCTCGAACCCACGTTCCCCAGCATGCGTCAGGCGCACTGCGCGAGTTTCGCGCACGCGAGCCACCCAATTCATCTCCAAAAAGCGGGCAAGCAGAGCAGCTCCCATGGCGCCTCCGATGTGGTGGTGTCGCTCTGTCCAGTCCAGACATTTGTGTGCAAAGGACCGCCTCAGCCGATGAAGCAGATCGGTATCGATGTCGAGGGTACGGAGAAGCTGTGTGCCCAAAGGTGTCACCGTAAAGGCGTCCTTCCGCTGGCGAAGCGCGCCTCTCCTCAGGAGTTCATTTCGTAGGGCTATAGCGAGTACGCCCCCTAAGTGGTCGTAGCAGGTGCGAGCAAAACGCATTTCAGGCATGGAGGACGCGGCGGAGTTGTCAGCGAGCGCTCCCAGGGCCTCAATCGCTACGGCGACATCGGCATTCTTCAACCGGAAAAGCCGCTGTCGCCCACTGCGTTCGGAAACCACCAAGCCCCCGGAAAGAAGTTTAGAGAGATGTGAACTCGCAGTTTGCGGAGAGACGGAGGCTGCAATCGCCAACTCCGACGCCGAATGGCCATTGCCGTCGAGCAAGGTAGTCAGCATCTGGATGCGACCGGCTTCTCCGATCAGGCCTGCAATATTCGTGATTGATGTGACATCCATAGTTCGATCTAGATTTAAACATATGCGAAGCGACGCCGCTACTCTTTTAATCTGAGGAGATCGCATGAAAGACCTGACAATCGCGCTAGACGATCGGCCAGGTGCGTTGGCCGATTTGGGAACGGCGCTCGGTCGTGCTGGTGTAAGCATCGAGGGTGGGGGCGCATGGGTGATCAAAGGCGAAGGGGTAGCTCACTTCCTCTTCGAGGATGGAGCCGCCGCACGAAGCGCGCTGGAGGCGTCTGGCATCCGGGTTCTTCAAGAGCGTGACGTGCTCATCCAGAGGCTAAACCAGGCTGAAGCAGGCCAGCTCGGCAGAATTTCGCGCGAGATGGCGCAAGCAGGGGTCAACATCGAGGTCCTCTACAGCGATCACGATAATCGGTTGATCCTTGTCGTGGATGACATGGCCAAGGGGCAGGCGGTTTCTGAGCGATGGTCGCGTGAATGGGACGCAAAGTCTCACTAGATCGTGAATCCTCGTAGGATAAAAAGCAAACATGAAACACCACAACTACGAGGTTCGAATCGATTGGAGCGGCAACGATGGTCAGGGTACGAAAACCTATAAAGCCTACCGCCGCGATCACACGATTTCCTGTGTGGGCAAGCCCCAGATTCACGGCTCAAGCGACCCAGCCTTTCGTGGCGATCGGTCCCGTTACAATCCGGAGGAACTCTTAGTCGCCAGCTTGTCCTCCTGCCACATGCTTTGGTATTTACATCTGTGCTCGGTGAACCATGTAACCGTCCTCGACTATCGGGATTTGGCTTCTGGCGTGATGGAGGAACAGGATGACGGTTCTGGAGAGTTCGTCCGAGTAGTGCTGAAACCAACGGTGAAGATCTGCGTCGGCGACGACCAAGCCAAGGCGCTCGCGCTCCATAGCGAGGCTCATCGCCATTGTTTCATTGCGCGCTCTGTCAATTTCCCTGTTGAGATCATTCCCGAAATCGAACAAGCAACGGGAACGACTCCCCAGTAGTCGCGACCCCTTCGCCTAGTCGGATTGGGAAGGTTTGGCCGTCACCGGGATCAATCGCTCGTTGATTTCGGTACACACGAAGCCTATTAAGGCCGAGCGTGATTTATGAGAGCTGCTGTAATCTCTGACATCCACGGCAACTTGGGGGCGTTAGAGGCTGTGCTAGCGGATATCAAAGCCCGGAAGGCCGATACCATTATTAACTTAGGGGATATTGTGTCTGCCCCTGTTTCCTGCTGAATGTGCCGACCGACTTATACCGCTCGGGCTTCCAACCATCCGCGGCAATCATGAGCGTCAATTGCTAACTTTCGCGACGAAGGAGATGGGACCATCTGATGGGTATGCGGCAAGCTGTCTTCGCTCGGCCCATTTCGCTTGGATTGCCCAGCTTCCGGAAACGATCCAGCTTTGGGATGACGCACTACTTGTGCATGGAACACCGGAGAGCGATGTCATGTATTTTCTTGAGACCGTGGATGAGCGTGGGGTGCGACCCGCCGACAGGCAGGAAATAACCTCTCGGGCGGCAGGAATTGACGCCGGTCTGATCCTTTGCGGACATACTCACATGCCCCGCTCTGTCAGGCTTGACGATGGCCGCCTGATTGTGAACCCCGGTTCCGTTGGCATGCCTGCCTACGAAGAGAACCGGCCCTATGCACACAAGATGGAAACCGGTCCTCCGCACGCGCGATATGCGATTGTTGAGAAACGGAACGGAAAGTGGATGTCGGAATTGTTTGCCGTTCTTTATGATTGGGAGAAGGCAACGACTGTCGCCGAAAAACGGGAACGCCCAGATTGGGCGCGCACTTTGCGCACTGGACTAGCGTGAATCCATCGGAGAGTCGGGCTGCTGTAAGTCGGGAGTGCACAACTTCCAAAATAGCCGACAACCCATCAATGATCGCCGGCTACGCACATCGGCGTAAACACATCGCTCGCTTTTCTCTGCAGGTAAGCCAAGATTTCCGTGTAGCGAACGGAATCTTGTTCCCCGCTGGAGGTCAGAATCTTAGAGGACAGCGAAACCAGAGGGGCCTTTGCGCCAGCACGTTCCTGGGTTCGCGTATCCAAACGCTTCTGGCATCCGTAATAGGAAGTGAAAGACAAAAACCGGCAAGGAGACGCATTGCAAACGAAAGTGCTGACGCTCAAACTCGTCGTATTCCTCGCAACCATGAACGCCATTTCGGTTCTGGCACAAAATGCACAGCACCATCCACCCAACTCTTCTAGCCGAGCGACTGAGACCACGATCGAACAAATGCCAGCAAAGCTCGAAACTCAGTTCGCGCTAAGCGCATTGCCTCCGGCCATGCGAGACCCAACCACCGTTTATGTTCTTGACCCTAACAAGGGCTATCAACTGTCCAGGCAGGGGACGAACGGTGTGACCTGTCTTGTAGAGCGCACTGCGTGGGAGCAGGCTAATTTTCGCAATGACATCTATGTCCCTCTCTGCTACGACGCGAAGGGCTCAAAGACCTTCTTGAAAGTCATTATGGAAGTGGCTGAGCTTCGCATTCAAGGAATGACTCCCGATGCTTTGAAGGCTGAAATTGAAAATCGTTACAAGAACAAGACCTATCACCTTCCGGACAAACCAGGATTGTCTTACATGATCGCGCCGGTCATGCGCACATGGATGATGCCTGACTGGCAAGTCCATACCATGCCCATGCCTCACCTGATGTTCTACGCTCCGAACATGAAAAACGAAGACATTGGAGCCCTTCCAAATTCCAATGTTCTATATCCGTTCATCTTCAAAGAGGGAATCGCCGAGCAGAGCTACATGATCCAGCTTATCGGAGCGTCAGAAAAGACGAGGATCCCGGCTGACGAGAAGCCTCTTCTTCATGATCTCTGCGCCTTCCGCGACGTTCTTTGCCTCGCGAACAAGGAGCAGTGACCTGATCGAGCGCTAGGACGCAAGCTTCGTGCCGGAGATCGAGCGGGCTTGGGTAACATATCAAATGGCAGCGACAGCTAGGGCAAAAGGAGCGCCTCATGAATAAACAGAATTTCACGACTACCATTTCGGTGGATCAGACTCCGGAAGAGGTCTTCGCTGCCATCAATAATGTTCATGGATGGTGGTCAGGGGAAATCGAGGGCCATACAGACAAACTCGGCGCCGAGTTCACGTACCGTTACAAAGATGTGCACCGTTCCAAACAAAAGGTCGCAGAACTTATTCCTGGCAAAAGAGTCGTGTGGCACGTGTTAGACAGTGATCTTAGTTTTGTGACGCGCAAGAGCGAGTGGAACAGCACGGACATTGTTTTTGACATTTCGGAAAAAGATGGCAAAACGGAGGTTCGCTTTACGCATGTTGGTCTAGTACCGCAATATGAATGTTATGGTGGCTGCTCAAACGCATGGGGCAATCTCATAACCGGCAATTTGCGCAACCTGATCACCACGGGTAAAGCTCAGCCCGACGCGTTCGCATAGGCAGAAAAATCAAAAGAGTGGATGTCGCCCTGCGCATATGCCATGTACATGAATGGTCCGACCGCGATCAGTGTTCCTGGAAAATTCGACACGCGTTACCTCGCGTTCCTTGAAACGATTACGAGTCTTCGCCCGAGCCTGCACCATTATTGCTCACGAATGACCGGATCGGTCATGGACGGCGAAGACGTTGTCCAGGAAGCTTTGTTCGAGGCTTATCGGAAGCTGGAGCAGTTCGACGACAGCCGACCCCTGAAACCGTGGCTGTTCCGGATCGCGCACAATCGTTCTGTAGACTTTCTGCGCAGACGTGAAGTCCGGGCTGAGGCGGAACAAGGCGTTCTCATGTCCGACGCGGTAGAACCTGCGGAGCCGGCAGTTCTCGGTCTGGGCAGCGCGGTTGAACGTCTGGTGACCAGCCTGCCTCCGAAGGAGCGCGCATGCGTCCTTCTGAAGGACGTATTTGATTACTCGCTTGACGAGATTGCCGAGCTGGTCGATTCCACTGTCGGAGGCGTGAAGGCAGCGCTCAACCGCGGACGAACAAAGCTAACTGCATCCTCTTTTCCGGCGAAATTGCCTCCAGGCCCGAGCCCAGAGTTGGCACGCATCATGCAGCTCTATGTGGATCGCTTTAATCGGCGCGACTGGGACGGGGTCCGTGAACTGATTAGTGCTGACGCCCGGCTCAACGTCGCCGAAAGGTTTGCAGGAAAGTTCGCGGACGCGCCGTATTTCTTCAATTATGACAACTGGCCTTGGCCCTGGAAATTGGCTGTCGGTGAAGTGGACGATGAACCGGTGGTGGCCATTCTCCGACGGGATGCGGATGCGTGGACGCCTCATTCCATCATTCGTATTAACCTGATCGGCGAGAAGATTCAAGAGATCGTGGACTACATTCATTGCCCATGGATCATCTCGGCCGCCGCCTCTGTGTCTGTAGCCGAGACGACCTAATTGCAGGTAGCGACGCTCGACGGCCTAAGCAAACTAAATCGACAAATCAATATCGTGGCTGATTTCTTTGTTTCGGGATTCAGTATTGAAATATTTGAGTGCCGAGTCGTCGGTCTCGTGGTCATGGCGTTTTAAGAGCTACCTCCCGGCTCCAAGGGCCAGGCCGCACTCTCCTCATATTCCATGGGATCGCAGAAGCCTTCGGTTTGCACGCCGACTTGGCGTAGAGCGTCCAAGGCCATCAACCGGCGATGCGCGTTGAATGTCAAACATCCTCCGTAAGACGCAGTGTAGATGGGGAACACGGCCTTGCAAAGCAAAAATCGAATCACTATAGTATTTACAACTGTAGTGATAAAAGAACAGTCGAGAGTGTTCGTGAACCTTTCCTTGGACAGCTACATTCTGGATGTACTAATGCGTGATCTCACCGAATATGAAAAGCGACCCTCAGCGTTTCTTGTTTACCTGCATGTGTGGAGACGGAGCCTGGCTGCGGGTCAGAAAGTCGCGTCGTTGAGCTACCAGGAGATAGCGGAAGGCACGGGATTGTCGAAGTCCGCTGTGCAAAGCGCTGTGAGGCTCCTCAAGAGGCGAAGGCTAATCTACGTTTCATTGAAGAACCCGACTGCTACTCCGATCTATAGAGCAGAACGTCCTTGGATTCGGCGAAAGCAAGGCTAACGGGCGGCCCCAACAGCCCAGCAGCGTTTTATGCAGTAATCCTAAGTCATTCGATGCTGTAGTCGAAGGTATAGGAATGCTTCCCGTCGGGGGCAATGATGATGTCCATCTTGCCGGTGATCCCCTTAAGTTCGCCCGTTCCCGAGTCAGGGACGACGATAATAGACAGATCTGGGACACCACGGGTCATGGTCGCGCTGTGTTGCAGTGCGAAGCTACCTCCGAGTCCTTTGAGTGTGCCGGTTACGCGCTCGATAGCGACGTAGCCGGCCGAACCCTTGACCTGGGTCTGGGCCGCGATCATCTCGCCCTTGCTGGTCGCATTTAGGTCACCGTGGAACTGCTTGTCGATGGTCATCCGGCCGAGATTCGCGGCTTTCGCGACCTCGCTATCCGGTTGTTGGGGCGTCAACTTCACGTCGAAGGGACCGCTGGCGTGCTGTGTCATGTGAGTTCTCTCCTGATGAACTTCATTTAACTTTGCTGAATTCCTCTGCGCACATGCGCACCCGACGAATACAAAAGCAATACTCAAGATAAGTCGTAGCGGGACATGAAACGCTCGTGCCGCGGAGCGCCATATTGAGCCCGTATCGTTTGTGGGATATAAGTGGTTCATTGCACGTACCTTCCTAGTCGCAACACTGTAATGAGTGTGCCAAGAGCATGATTGGAAAAACGCGACGGCGAAAAAAGGCCACGGTTGAAGAGATATTCGACGCCGAGCTGGGCAGGGCGCGAGGAATCTTGAGGTGGCCGCCGCCTACCGGACAATTCAGGCATATGAGACGACGCCCGCCGGCAGATCTTGAGCCTTGGATCGATGTTTATTGGATGGTAACGTGGGACCTTCCTCACCCATTTCTGCAGGAGACGCTGCCCCACCCTAATGTCCACCTGATTTTCGAGAATGGCAGAGCGGTGGTCGGCGGCGTTTCCACGAAGAAATTTTCACGTGTACTCGAAGGGAAATCGGGAGTGTTCGGTGTCCGATTCAGGCCAGGCGGGTTCCGCCCATTCATGAATGCCCAGGTGGCGACGCTTTTGGATCGCGTGGTCTCGGCGAAGCGGGTATTCGGCGCTGACATCGAGAAAATCGAGGATCTCTGGCGGGCATCGGCGTGGCAAGAAGACAAGATGATCGGAGCTGCCAATACATTCTTCCGCGGACGTTTGCCGGAAACAGATAAATCGTTGCAAGGGGCTGATCGAATAGTGAAAAAGATCCTCGAGGACCGCGAGATCAAGACGGTTGACGACCTGGTGGCCCGAACCGGAATCGAGAAGCGTGCCCTGCAACGGACCTTCAAAGAGTACGTCGGCGTCAATCCCAAGTGGGTAATCCGGCGCTATCGCTTACATGAATTGTTGGAGAGATTCAACGCAGGTCAGCCTCCAGATTGGGCGCAAATCGCGCTCGAGCTTGGATACTTTGATCAAGCGCATCTGATCAATGACTTCAAATCGATCACGGGGCAATCGCCGACCCAGTACCGCGACGAGTTATTGGCAGAATGACGCTTAGCCGTGTAATTCGATGCTTGACCTGCGAACTTACGGCGCTGCAACTGCAAGAGAGTTGGGCGACCAAGCTGCCGAAGGGCGAACGTGAATCAAATCATCCTCTGAGTTTCGTGTGCGACGTGTTCAGAGTCTTCGAAAAATCTGTCCACGTCTGTCCAGAATCTCTTGCCCACGTCTGCTCACTGCCGATCACGGGCAGAGGTCATTATTTCTCTGTCCAATCACTGTCCAATAAGGCTTACTCAGGGCGCTGAAACCGTTTTTGGACGCCGTCTGTGCCGTTCATTCTCATTAAGTTACGGTTTCAATCACCACTGTCACGGCAGAGGCCCCGCGGGTTCGAGTCCCCTCCCCGCCATTCTTTTCGAGAGGGGCCACTAGGAACGTTCAAAATGTTGCCGTGAACAAGGCTGGGGTTGCAATTCGAGGGTTTACATTAGGCCAAAACTGGCGTGATTGAGCAAGAATTAGACGGTTGAAGCACCACTTAAATGATTGAGTAGCAACGAAATTGGCTCTGTACCCCCAAGTTCGGGACCAAGGGGTCGGAGGTTCAAGTCCTCTCTCCCCGACCATTACTTTCAACAGCTTACGATCTCTTGATTGCTCGCAACTACGTCTCAAGTGAGCCCTTGGTGGGTCTTGATTGGGTGCCCCAGACCAAGTGTGTGGGCACAACAGACTTAGGCGGCGCCGACCATAGAACTTGGGACACCCATAAGAATATAAGGTGGGTGAAAAATAAAGGAGGATCTCTCCGGAGATCACGAAAATTGCGGCTCTTCTACAAATGCGGAGGCTGTTGAGCCCTCGGGCTAGCGCCAGGGGATCAGAGATTCAAGGTCCGCAACAGTCCCGGAGGCACAGCAACCCAGCCCAAACGTGGTCGGACTCCGGACACCACGAGCAGCAAATAAATCAGTGCGGCATTTAGCCGCAGCACCACCAATAGGGTCACTTCGGCGACGGCAACGCTGAGCCACGCGATCTCGCGGATGTGGGAACGACGGATTAAGCGCTGCAGCACGAGCTTGCGCTCGAAGTCATCAGCAGCAGGCGCGTCCAGCGGAGCGGAAACCCCAATCTTCAATGAACACCCGCATTCTTTCCCGAGGAGTTTTGTGCGATTTGCGGCGATGAGGACTTTTCCGAATTACTCACATTGATTTCATCAACACGACGACGCTAACATTTGAGGCCACGCTTTTGCCTGAAGTTGAAGGTGAGACTGATAAGGGCAAGTGTGCTGAGTAATGTTCGTAGATCTGCTTGGTAAGTTGGAAGGACAGGGGCATTCCATGGGCACTTCAATGGAGAATATCGACTCTAAATCTGTTTGGCTTGTAACAGCCCGGGCACTGGGTCTGCTTATTGGAGAATGCCTTCTCTTCTCGATCGGCCTAACCGCACAGACTGCGGGAAAACCCATGGATTTACCCCCAGAAGTTGCGAGTCGGCTTGCTCCGGGCGTCTCGGCTCTGAAGTCGGGCGATCTTGATACAGCCCAAAACATTTTCGCCAGCGCTTTGCGACAAGGGATCAAGCATCCGCTGATCTTTCATAATCTAGGCGTGATTGAACAGGAGCGGGGCAATCATCAACAGGCGATTGCGCGGTTTCGGGAAGCGATAGCGTTGCAGCCGGACTATGCCCCTTCTCGCCTCTTGCTCGGCTCAAGCCTGCTCGCAATCGGACGAAATGCGGAAGCAGTGCGCGAGCTCAAACGCGCCGCTGTGCTCATGCCGCAACAGCCGCAAGCTCACCTGCAGTTGGCAAAAGCATACGAGGCCGCGAATAACTGGATCGCAGCGGTGCTGGAACGGCAGACCGTTGTACAGTTGTCTCCTGCTGAGCCGGAATACTCGTATCAATTAGGCCGGGCGTGGACGAAGCTCTTCGAGTGGTCGTATCAGCAGATCCTTGATGTGAATCCCAAGTCGGCACGGTTGCAGCAGGCGTTAGGCCAGGAATATGCGGGTCAGGAAAAGTATGATCTTGCCCTCGACGCCTATAAAAAGGCCGCGCTCGCAGATCCAAACCTACCGGAAATCCATCTCGGAATAGCATTGATCTACCTGGAACTGAAGAGATTTGATGAAGCGCTGGAGAATATCAATCTTGAGTTGAGGCTGGAGCCCGAAAGCAAAACCGCGGCCGAAGCCAAACAAAAGATCGAAGCTGCGAAGAGTGCATCATCGTCCAGTTGAAAACTCAGTACGATGATTCAAAGATACAGGACCACGCGGCGAACGCTCGCGATCTTGGTGCTACTGAGCGCCTCGTTGTCATCGGCTCAGCCGTCGCAATCGTCCACAACTCCGCCGGCCGATAGTCGACTCGCAACTATCCCGCATGATGTTTCTAGCTTAGGCCTTGGTGCTGCTCAGCGTGCGCTGCTTGAGCAGGAGATCGAGAAACGGGAATATAAACCCGCTGAGCAACTCCTCGTAGATGAAGCTAATCGCGATCCTACTTCGATTCGCGCCGCCCGCTTATTGGAGGCGGCCGGGGGCATTTTTTTTCTCGACGGCCAATACCTCAACTCAGCTATCGCGTGGAAAAAAGCGGAAGCAATTGCTCCGCTCGACGAGCGCAGCAGCTTTACTCTGGCGATGGCATACGTTAAGCTCGGCCGGCAAGACTGGGCCCGTCAGCAGATGGAAAGACTCGCAACCGCAAAACCTGACGACGTCCTATACAGATATTGGCTGGCCCGCTTCGATTACGATGCCCACAATTACGCTTCGGCTATCACTCGGCTGCAAACCATAGTCAAGATTGATCCCAAAATGGTCCGAGCATATGACCTGCTCGGTCTCTGTTACGACTACTTGGGACAACTTGATGCCGCAGTGAAGAACTACAATCGCGCAATTGAACTGAATCGGCTCCAGGCGAAGCCATCTCCGTGGCCACACGTCGATTTGGCTGCCTCTCTAATTGCGATGAACCAGCTTACGGATGCGGAAAATAGGTTAAGAGAAGCGTTAAGCTATGATGCCGCTCTTCCGCAGGCTCACTATCAGTTGGGCCGAGTGCTGGAAATGCAGGGGCGATACAGCGAGGCGGTGCAGCCGCTTCAACAAGCTTCTACACTTGACCAAACGTACGCTGAGCCGCATTACTTACTGGGACGAATCTATCAAAAGCTCGGAGACACCAAGTCGGCGAAGCTGGAGATCGACCGATTTCAAGAGATCAAAAAGAAACAGAATTCAGTTAAATAAATTCCGGCGCCAAGCAGGGAGTGAATGACAGGCTTGCCAAAAAAACAACGCCGTCTGATTGTGCATCAGACGGCGCCTGCAAAACCGCGAACTGCCCGTTAGAACTCCAACCTTCCCGCGATCTGGATAGTCCGCGGAGAACTTACTCCACGGGTCCACTTCCCGAAATCGCTGCGACTGATGTCGTTGTTGAAGGCGAAGCTCGAACCTTGGTTGTTCACGTTGGCTGCGTCGAAGAAGTAGTGATTGTTAAAGGCGTTAAAGAACTGAAAACGAAGCTGGAAGTTTAGCTTCTCCATAAGTTTCGTGTTCTTGGTAAGTGCAAAGTCAAGATTTTTCGAGTTCGGCCCACGGAATCCTGAGATGCGAGAGCCAACACCCGTATAACCGAATGCCGAGAAGTTAGAGACCGGTTCGAACGCGTTGATGTCAAGGAGCGGTGCGCAGCCAGGGTTATTGGCAGCGCAACCTTTGTTGGGGTTGTAGTCGTTCGGATCCTGCAGGAACGGATTCTTGCCCGGCAGAACTCCTACCAGGCAGGATTGCCTGAACTGAGGAACGACGCCGCACGTACCAGATCGGAACCACATTGGGGTGCCGCGCGACCAGTGTATGAGCGGGCTTATCTGCCAGCCGCCCACGAGTGCATTCACCGCGCCGCCCTGATTTGCGAAGCGCTTGCCCTGTCCAAATGGAAGTTCGTATACAAAGGCGGCCGAGAGTACTTGCGGAACATCATCCGACGAAATCGAACGAGCGCGCCGCTTCTCGAATGGCGAGATTACTCCTTGAGTAGCATTCCACGAGCCACCAAGCTGCTGCGTGTTGTCCGAAGCGTCGGAGATCAGCTTCGACGCTGTGTAAGACACAAGCATATACAGCCCACGGCTATAGCGTTTTTCGGCCTTCACCTGGAATGAATGATAGATGGAGTTACCGTGGTTCTCATTCAGTCCTTGTAGGGGTCCGCAGAATTGCGGGAAGGGCAGCAGCGCCTGAGCGACTGTAGGCGAGCAACCGCCCCCGCTGATCAGCTGTTGCGCCCAACCAGCATACGGGGCAGGCACTCCGTCCTTAGACGTGTCAGTCACCGCAAAAGTGTCGCCCAGCTTGGTCCCCAGCGCTTTGATGTTGGCAGCGAACGGATTCAGAACGTTCACTGGTTCGAGGCTCGAAGTGAGCCGCGTGCCTTTGTTGCCGACATAGGCCACGCTGAACGAGACGTTGTCAGGAAGTTCGCGCTCAATGGTTAAGTTCCATTGCTGCGAGTAAGGACGACGGTTCGCGTCCACCGGCCGGTAGGCACTGCCGTTGCCATTGGCGGCAGTCGGAATCTTGCCATTGTCAAATGCAGACGAGATGAACGGTGGAGGAGTAAATGCCGGCACTCCCTGATCCAGGAAGAATGCTGGATCGATTCCGTTGCCGCCCGAGCCAATCGGTCCACTGGTAGAAAAATTGTCCTTGAGGTTGAATCCATCCAGCGCCATTCCACCGCCCCAGCCTGGATAAAACGCTTGGGCGAAGAATACTCCGTAGCCGGCGCGAACGACCGTCTTCTGGTCCCACGAATAGGCGACGCCAATACGTGGGGCAAAGCCTTTCTTCCACGGTTCTTCCGGAAAATCGCTGCCGAAACTCGACGCTCCAAACGAGTTGCCAGCGAATGCTAATCGACCCGCACGTCCGCCAGCAGCAGGATTGGTTCCGACAAGATCGATAAAGGAGAAGCGATCATATTTTTCCCGCGACGGTGAGTAGTAGTCCCATCGCAATCCGTAGTTGAAGGTGAGTTTGGGAGTTATCTTCCACGAGTCGTTTCCATGGAAGGCATACACCCACTGCCTCGGATACCAGCTGCTCACCGTTCGATAATCTACTGAGCCTCCTGCGACTGCTCCCAGCAGGAAGCTAGCAACAGGGCTGCCGCTCGTGAGGGTACCGGCCGCCGCCGTGGTGTCTCGGGTGAAGTTGTAGGTTCCCGACTCGTTGGCTCGATTGGTGATATTGCCTTGCACGTTTCGCCATTCACCACCAAAGGTTATCGTGTGGCTTCCGATGACGCGCGTAGCGATATCGTTCAGCACCCAGGTTGGGCGAGTGGTTCTGCTATTAGCGTTGTTGGATATCTGGGTAAATCCGTCGCTAAACGTAAACGCAGGTAGTCGCGCTGCGCTCGCTGCATTCTTAACCTGCGGCAGCTTTCCTATCTGGTCTAAGTTTAAGACCGTGTCTCCCTCGTTTCGATTGAGGTATCCCCACGTGACGTGATTGGTCATTTTGGGAGAGAACACGTGTTCCCAATTGAAACGCATGATAGGGGAATTCTGCAGATTCGTTGTTCTGTCGTTGGCTATGGCCGCAGGAAGCGAGGAAGCAAAGTTCTGGCCTACGAATTGGCGCCAGAAGGTGAAATAGAACTTGTCGCTCTCCCCGTAGTTATGATCAATGCGGAACATATACACGTTGCTGTTCGACGTGAGCGTATCTGGCACTGGTCGAGAGAGCGTGTAGTTGTTCGTTGCTGCCGCATTTGTTGGCGTCGGTAACAAAGCCATATAGGCGGTAGCAATCGGGCTGAAACAAGCTGCGGGAATCTTGTTACCGGGAAATTGTTGTCCCGGGGCGACGGCTCCGAGTGCTGACTGGCATCCGGCGCTAATGCCTTTTGGAACATAGACAGGAATCACGGCGCCTGCGGAGTTCACCCAGTCAGTGAAGTCGCCAGCCCTCTCCTTGATAGAAGGGATTGAAAGGGTTGGAACTGAAGAGCCGCCGGCGAGATGGTAGGACTCCCAGTTGAAATAGAAATACGACTTGTGCTTCGAGGTGCCTTCGTAGATTTTCGGAATCTTGATCGGCCCGCCGAAGTTCGCACCAAAGTTGTGCTCGTTGTCCGGCGGACGCTGATCGCAACCTGGCTTCGTCGCGGGACATGGATTGGCGTTCCAAGGCTTCGCGTTTAGTGCCTTGTTTCGCGCGTACTCAAAGATTGCCCCGTGATAGCTGTTACTTCCCGATTTCGTAACCACTGCCACTTGAGCAGAGGTGGAGCCGCCATATTGGGCATCGTAGTTTGAGGCGATGACCTTTACTTCCTGAACCATGTCCGGCGACATCTGGAAATCCTGGTGGATGGAAACCATGCCGCTTTGGCTCATAAAGCCTTCCTGCATCGTAGCGCCGTCCATGAGCGCCTCATCACCCGACTCCACTCCACCATTGATGCGCGCCTGGAATGCTTGATTTGAACTTCCCGTCGTTACGCCCGGCTCGAGTACCACCAACGCTGCCGCAGAACGCGGTTTACCTTCGACAGTCAGTGGCAAAGCTTTCAGGGTCTCGGGATCGATGCCGCCCTGAACAGTCGCGTTGTCGTAGTTGAGGAGAGTAGTGTCAGCCGAAACCGAGACAGTTTCTGTCTGCGAACCTACCTTGAGAGCAGCGTCCACGTGACCGGCCTGGTTGATGGTCAACACAATGTCTTTCTGCAAGTACGTCGAAAACCCGATTTTGGAAACCTTCAAATCGTAGGTTCCTGGAACCAAATTGCGGAAGGTGTACTCCCCTCTTTCATTCGACGTTGACTTCGCCTCGAAGCCACTGGCTGCGTTCGTGAGGGTCAAGTCGGCGCCCGGCATGACAGCGCCGGAGGGATCGGTCACGATGCCGCTCAGCGTGGCATTTGTGCCTTGTGGAAAAGCGTGAGCGGCGAAGACGAACAGCGCAACGCCAAGTGCCAAAACGAAACAGAATACCGAGCGTGTCTGTCGGAGTTCTCTCACGGACATGGTGGTCTCCTCACAGTTGAGGCCCGTCGCGAGATCTTCGGGTGCCCTAGCGTTTGGCGAAGATCCAACACGAGGGGCTGGCGGATACTGTTCTACTGATTTTTGGTTGTCAACATCGTTCTTCTTAACATTCCATTCAGAAGAACTGAACGATCGCTGACTGCTGGAACTTGGGGGCCGGCAACACATGCGCAAGCGTTTGCCGCAAGCGCTTGCGTCTGGCAAGCTAAGCCTCATCGAGAGTAGTTGTCAAGTGTTTTTACGGTCTCGGGTGGGGTGCTGGTAATGGCTTTTGATCAGCGGACCTGGAAGCCGAGCGGGAATCACGGGCGCAGGCTTGCTCTATGCGTGCTCGGGTACCTCTGGAGTGGCGGAAGAACCGCCCGCAGCCGCGGCGACTAAAGAATGCGCTCTGCGCATCGGGGCGGTTGACTGACGGATCACCAGGTGCGTCTCCAAAATGTACTCGGCACCTGCGTGACGTTTCGACCGCAGCATACGGCCGAGCGCTTCATAGGCCAGATCCCCGAGTCGATCACGCGACACGCTGATGGTCGTGAGGGGTGGATGAGATAGTTGGGACCAGTAGATGTCATCAAATCCCACTACGGAAACGTCGTCGGGAACCCTGACTCCAGCCTTGTCTAGTGCGCGAAGCGCCCCGATCGCGGTGAGATCGTTGCTGCATAGAAGGGCTGTGGGCAACGCACGAACCTGCAGTAACGTGTGTACCGCGGAGATTCCACCATCCACTTTGTGGTTGCCGTCGATGGTGCGGTAAGAGCGCACGCCACATCTTCGCAAGGCATCAATAAAGGCCGTCCGACGCGTAACGGACGACCGTAAGTTCATAGGGCCCGCGATGAAAGCGAAGTCTGAATGACCGTGATCGTGCAGGTGATTGATTGCCTGAAAGATGCCACGGGAATAGTCGATACGAAGGTTACTTGTGAGCGTTTGAACTGTGCCGAGATCGAGAAAAACCACCGCAACGTGGTTTGCCGCAAGTTCTTTTGCCAATGCCGGACTAAACTCTGAAGTCATTACTGCGACACCCCGCACTTTGTTCTCGATCATTCTCTTTACGGCTGTTTCCGTGCGGGCGGAGTCATAATTCGTGTTGCAGAGGAGAAGATCGAATCCTTGTTCGAGCGACCGAGTTTCGAAGCTCTTGATGATGTCGGGAAAGAATGGATTTCCGACATCGGACACGATTAGACCGAAGAAATCACTTTTGCCTCTCGCCAGCAGCCGCGCATGCGCATTCTTGTAGAAATTCAGTTCTTGAATTGCCTTAAGTACCTCGCGCCGGGTCTCCGGAGCGACCGGTCTGGTCTTGTTGATGACGTGGGAGACGGTGGTTACCGACACGCCGACCCGCTCGGCTACGTCTTTCATTCGAGACGTCGTTCGAAGTTCCTTACTTGACATGCCACTTATACCCATCGCCCGCCCCTACACTTGTCAGGGGGAGGACCGGCTTGTCTAGGGACAAGCCGAAGCGTTGAAGTGATTTCCGCATAGACATCGCTGAGCCTGAACGGCAGGGGGAGCGTGCACAACTTCGAAAAGCGATGCTCGAGACATCTGCCTCTACAAATCGGTTTTCTGATTTGACACCGAAGCCCGCAAATAGTATCAAGGCGCAACCGTTTACCGCAACCGCTTGCGTGTTTAAATTTTGCTAATTCCGTGCCCCAGTGGAGGCAATCACTTTGATTACGTCCGGAAGATTCACCCGATCAGCCTGCCGCTTGCTGGAGACAACCCTCCTGTTCATTGTCATTGTTCCGCTGGTCTATGGGCAGGTTGATACTCCAAAAGCGACGGAAGACGTCGTCATCCGAATGGGCAATTATCTCACTCGCATTTCGAAGGATACGTTTGTGATTTCCGTTAGCCGCGGAGAAGAACTGATCTTTGAGACAGGGCGCCCGGGAGACGCGGCTACGAGTCTCGAATTTTCCAGAGATGAGAAGCCACAGCATGTAACCAAGCTGACACGCGTCGAGAAGAATGGGAATACCTACATTCTTTCTTACGACACTACACACAAGGATGTTGTCGCCCGCGTCGAGCTACAGGCGGAAGAAAACGTCCTGCACGTGAAATCGTGGATTCTTGATGGGTCGGCGTCCCCTACGCCCAACGCTGCAGTGCGCCTTGCCCCCTCTGGTGATTGGTTTGGAGGTGGGTTTCAAGGATGGCGTGATCCTCTGGTGCTTCCTGTGAATGACGCTCACATCAGAAAGAAATGGTTCCTCGCCGATGGAAATACACAGGGAACGCCATTTTGGTACTCGACAAAAGGCGTCGGAGTTTGGATTCGCACTCCATTCGATTTCAAGTACAGCGTGAACGAAGAAGCCAGCGGCAAACGTGACGGACTCCTCAGAATCGAAATGCCCAACTCTTCAGAGCTCCGTTACGACATTCTGCTCGACAGCGACTTGAATGTTCTATTGCGTCGTATCATTAAGGAAATCGGATATCCAGCGAAAACTCCTCCTGCAGACTATTTCAGACTACCGATCTACACGACCTGGGTGGAGCACAAGACTGAAGTCTCGCAGCAAAAAGTGATCGAGTACGCAAACAACATTCACAACAACAAGTTGCCTTGCGGAGTAATTGAGATCGATGACCGATGGGAGAATCACTATGGGGATACTGAGTTCGATTCGGCGAAATTTCCCGATCCCAAAGCCATGGTCTCGACCTTGCACGGGCTGGGATACAAGGTAACGTTGTGGGTGCACCCATTCGTCAATCCCGACTCGCGAACCTTTCGCGACCACCAGGACGACGGCTTATTGATGCGAGATCATTCGGGAAAGCTTATGCTCACGCGCTGGTGGAATGGACCTGCAACCATCTGGGACGTGAGCAATCCCAAAGCCTCGGCTGAATTTCGGCGACGGCTGCATGACCTTCAATCCCAGTATGGTTTCGACGGCTTTAAGTTCGACGGCGCCGACGTGAACTTCATGGGAACTGATGCTGTGCCCCTCAATAACATCACTAACGCGCAGTACTCCGATGTCTATAACAAAGAGGCGACAGCCCAATTCATCTATAACGAAACCCGGGTGGGAGTTTATTCGCAGCCGCTTGGCATCGTACAGAGACTGATCGATAAGCATTCGGTTTGGACGAACATGAATGGCCTGCAATCGCTTATTCCAGAGGCAATCTTGTCGTCCGTCCGCGGGTTTCAATACTTGATGCCCGACATGGTTGGTGGAAATCAGTACGACAATGACAAGATCGACAAGGAGCTGATCATTCGCTGGGCGCAGGCTTCGGCACTGATGCCTTTGCTGCAGTTTTCCTGGGGTCCATGGCATTTCGACCGGGAAGCTATCGACCGAGCGCGCGAAGCGAGCGAATTGCACATCGAGTTCGCTCCCTACATTTTCGAACTCGCCACGCGTGCGCGCACAACCGGCGAACCGATTCTTGCGCCTCTTTGGTATCACGCTCCCAAGGATTCAGATACTTACAGAATCGTGGACGAATACATGGTTGGTGGAGATGTTGTGGTTGCGCCCGTAGTCACCAAAGAGGCCTCCAGCCGCGATGTTTACTTGCCGGCGGGCCATTGGCGCGATTACAACACCGGTGAATCGCTGCAAGGCGGAAAGTGGCTGCGTGGCTATTCTGCACCGCTCAACAGATTGCCTCTGTTTGTCAGGGACAGTTCACCTTTGATACAGCAGCTCAAAATCAAGGCAGGCAACTAGCTGTTTACGGTGAGCATTGGAAGCATGGAGTACCAGATTGAACAACCAACTGAATTTGTGCGGATTCAGGTTTGACGCTGTACATATAATTTTTCCGCACCTTCTTCAGCCTGCAGTAGTGAAACAGTGATGTCCGGCCCCATCACGGTGAAGAGCACGCCGATTTCGGTCATGGTCCTGACGGTGTTGTTCCTGGGGGCTACGAGCGCATTGCGCGCTGATTCCGGGAAGTCCGCGTCGAGCCAGAGAGATCAAAAAATCCTCCAGGTTCAGCAGCTGATAGAAGATCACAACCTGGCCGAGGCTCGCCGCCTGATTTCGACCGCCATAAAGCAATTTCCGCGAGATCCTGGATTCGACAACTTGCTTGGCGTCATCGCGGCGCAAGAAGGGAAGTACGAGGAAGCTGAGAGCAGCTTCGATCGTGCTGTGAAGCGTGAGCCAAAATTCACAGGCGCTTACCTGAATCTTGGGAGACTCTATCAGGAGAACTCCGGCGCAGACAGACAGGCAGGACAGAAAGCTTTGCAGGTTTACGCTCACGTACTTGCCTATGATCCGGAGAACTCAGAGGCGAATTATCAGAGCGCGCTGCTTCTACTGCAGCAGAATGCTTACCGGAATTCACTGCGGTACCTCGACCGGTTACCGGCGGAGATACAAACTCGGTCACAAGCTCTTGCCATCGCTTGCGCGGACTATTCCGCGTTGGGTGATCGGACTCGCTCTGATGGGGCCGCAGCGCGCCTGAGTTCTGCAGCGGATTTTTCCGAGTTAGACATGCGCCAGATGTTGGTGCCACTGCAAGCAGGAAAGCGCGACGATCTGATGGTTTCTCTGCTGCAAAATCTCAATACTCGTCAAGCCCTGTCAGTCGAGATGCGTCACACGTTGGGACTGGCTTATGAGCGCACACATCAACTGGCGGAAGCCCGGGCCGCTCTGGAACATGCCGTAACAAGGGAAACGCTCTCGGTCGCGCTCTTGCTGGATCTTGCACGAGTCGCGTACGAGCAACATGATTTTCAGGGTTCTCTGGGCTATTTGGCACACGCGCAGGACCTGGAACCGAAAAACGCCAGCCTCTACTACTACTTTGGATTCGTCTGCGTTGACCTGAATCTCATCGCTGAAGCCCGCAATGCATTTGAGAAGGCGGTTAAACTCGATCCGAAAAATCCCAATTACAACTATGCGATGGGAGCGGCCTCGGCTTTTCGCCATGATCCCGCCGAAGCCGTTCCTTATTTCCAAAAATATTTGAAGTTGAGGCCGCAAGATCCTCGAGGAAAGCTCGCTCTCGGCGCGGCTCTCTTCCGAGCAAAAGATTATGACGCCGCCGATCCCTGGTTGCGAGAAGCTGTCAAGACTCCGCCAACAGCCAGTACAGCGCATTATTATCTTGGCTGCATTGCTATACAGGAAGGCCGTCTCGATGAGGCTCACAGCGAATTAGAAGAAGCGTTGAAAGGGAACGCCAAATACGCAGACGCTTGGGCGGAGCTTGGGCAGTACCACCTCGTGCAAAAAGACTACGGAGAGGCTGGCAAAGACATCCGACAAGCCCTCGAGATCAATCCCGACCACTACGCCGCCAACTTCTATCTGTTGAACCTCTACACACGTACCCGTGATCCACAACGTGAAGCCCAGGCCAGGCGCTTTGAAGAACTCAAGAAGCTGCTCGACGAAAAAACACGCGAATTCCTGCGCATCGTTGAGGTGCGCCCCTTCGAGGAGCCTTGACTCCTACCCTACGCATTTCGTGTCGCGCCCATTGTTTTTGCCAATCTGCGTGGCTGCTCATGGTCGCTCTCGTACTGTGCTCCGAGTGCCTTGGGCAAGTGTCAGCTGTCAAGGAATGTACGGGAGCCTTCTACCGCGGAGACTATGCCCGGACGATCCAATTGGCGGAAAAGCATCTTCGAACTTATCCTGGCGACGCTCCAGTACGCGTGATGCTCGCGCGGGCTGAACTCGCTGAGGGGAAGTTCGTGAGAGCAGTCGAAGAACTTCGACGGACACTCGCATCCGATCCGCACAACATTGACGCGCTCTATTACCTCGGATTGACTGCGAAGGAGCTCTCGCAGCGGGAGTATCAGAGACTATTCGCGCTGAATCCCAATTCTGATCGCGTCCATCAACTTCTCGGTGAAGCGGCGCTGGCGGCCGAGAATCATGCTGAGGCGGAGGCGGAATTCCTGAATGCTTTGAAGGCAAATCCTCGATCGGTGGAGGCGGCAACGGAACTGGCTGAGCTGAAGCGCTCGCAATCCAAGTTTGACGAGGCGCTCAGGTTCTACGTGCAGGCCGAGCAGTCGGGAGCACTGAGTTATGAAGTCGCTTATGGAATAGGTGCTTGCTATACATACAAGCAGGATTACCCACAGGCAGTTCAATGGCTGCGGAAAGCGGTTTCGCTGGCTCCAAACGCTGCGGCCGGCCGCTTCGCTCTCGGCAACGCACTATTTCAGGGCGGTCAACTGGAGAGCGCTATTCCGGAACTGAAAGCGTCGCTAAGGCTCGAGCCACAAATGAAGCAGGGTTATTTTCTGCTGGGACGCGCATATTCAAAGCTCGGTCGTGAGCAAGAGGCCAAAGCCGCGTTCAAGAAACTTGAGGAACTGAACCGCTCGGAAGTCCCGAATCAGGACAAAGCTCCATCTGTAGCAAAGCAGCCGGAACCGGAGACGCATTGAGCAGGCTTATCGTCGTGACGCTCGTTCTAGCGACGTTGTGCTGCCCTGTTTTTCCTCAGGAGATCGAAAGCCGCAAACCACAACAGCCAGAATCGACGGGAGTTTCTACCGGCACCCCTCATCCAGCCATTAAAGACACGCAGTCGCGTCCGATCACCGCAGGTGGGTTCGTCACTGACGCCCCTATCGTATTTCTCAATGCAACCAAAGATGCAGGACTCGATAAATTTCAACATCGTTCCGGAGGAACAGAGAAGAAGAGAATCCTGGAAACTCCTGGTTCAGGCGTCGCCCTGCTGGATTACGACAATGATGGCTGGCTCGACATTTATCTGCTTAATGGTTCCACGTTTGCTGCATTGAAGGGCAAGGAATTAGCTCCGAAGGCGATGCTGTTCCACAACAATCACGATGGAACCTTCACCGACGTTACAGCCAAAGCGGGGGTCGCCAACGAACGATGGGGATTTGGCGTGGCCGTCGCGGACTACGATAACGACGGCTGGTCAGACATCTATGTCGCGAACTACGGTAAGAACCGTCTATATCACAACAATCACAATGGAACCTTTACCGACGTGACTGAGAAAGCGGGCGTTGCTCTCGGAGGGTGGTCGACCGGACCCACTTGGGGTGACTACGACCACGATGGCCTGCTGGATCTGTTTGTTCCTGGCTATGTGAAGTTTGATTCCGATCATCCGCCCATTCCGGGACAAGCCGGCATTCCAGCAAGTGCGTGCCAGTTCCGCGGCGTTACTTCGATGTGTGGTCCGCGCGGTCTGCCCGGCGAGAGCGATCACCTCTTCCACAACAACGGTGATGGCACATTTACAGACGTGAGTAAAAAGGCTGGAGTCTCCGATCCGCAGGGCTATTATGGCCTCGCCTCGGTCTTTGTGGATCTGGACGACGATGGTTGGCTCGATCTCGTTGTGGCGAACGACTCAGTTCCCCGATACCTCTACCGCAATCGTCATGATGGGACTTTTGAAGACATGAGCTACCTGTCTGGTTTTGCGCTCACCGATACGGGACTCGCTCAAGCCTCTATGGGCATTGCAGTCGGTGACTACAATCGCGACGGCAAAGCGGATCTCTATGTGACTGTGTTTTCGGATGACTACAATACACTTTACCGTAACGACGGCAATATGACGTTCTCTGAGGTAACGTTCCAAACTGGGCTGGGTAGCGCGACTATACCCTTTCTGGGCTGGGGAACAGGCTTCATCGACTTTGACAATGACGGACTGCTGGATCTCTTCGTAGCTAACGGCCACGTGTATCCCTGGGTAGATCAACGTGATTGGGGAACAACGTGGGCGCAGCGGCCATTGCTGTTTCGCAGCATCGACGCAAAGAAGTTCATGGAGGTATCTCCCGCAACCGGAAGCGGACTCGCAGATGTGATTCCAGCACGGGGAGCCGCTTTTGGCGACATCTTCAATGATGGTCACATTGACGTAATGCTGAACAACATGGACACTGCTCCGACTCTCCTGCGCAATGTGGTAGAGAATGACAACCACTGGATTGCTTTCAAGCTAGTCGGAGGTGCTAAGAGTCCACGCGACGCTGTCGGAGCAAGGGTCTTCGTAACCGCAAGTGCTATCAGGCAACGCGGCGACGTGATCAGCGGAGGTAGCTACGGCTCAACTTCCGATCAACGCATTCACTTTGGCTTGGGGCCAGCTACAAAGGTGGACAAGGTTGAGATCTATTGGCCGAGTGGCAGGAGGGAAGAAATAGGGGCTTTCGAAGTCAATCGTTTCTTTACCGTTGTCGAAGGGCAAGGAGTGCTCAATCAGTAGCTCCGGAAGTTGCGCCAGCTTGATCACGAGGGTCTTGCAAACTCTCGCTCGGCTCAGGTCGTTTCTCTTCCTGTTCTTCTCGGAGGCCCTTTGCCTGCTCGCGTGTTCCTGTTTTGGTTTTTCACAGGCGGCGCCGCACACTTCCGATCCTTTCTTGCATTTCCGTCCGCGAATGGAGATGCCCGGTGAACAGTTTGTCGGACGTGAAGTGTGCGCCGGATGTCACGCTCAAAAGTCCCGCTCTCATACTGCAATGGAACATGCGCTGCTCAAGCCCGAAGCCAGCGCTGTGCTTAAATCTCATCCCCGAATGCAGTTCAGCTTCGAAAAATACTCTTACGAGATCTCATATGCGGATGGCAAGGCTTTTTTCTGGGTCACAGATGGGGAGAACACCATAATTGAGCCCGTCCTGTACGCATTTGGGAATGGCTATGTCGCACAGACCTACGTTTTGCAGCACCACGGCAAGCTCTACGAGGGTCGGGTGAGCTACTACTCCCGCATTGATCGCCTGGATTGGACCATCGGAGATGTCCAGAGCTCTGCGCCAACTCTCGAAGAAGCATTCGGTCGTGACATCAACAGCGATGAAGCGCGGAACTGCTTCAGCTGCCATGGAACCGGAGCGCTTGTGGATAAGAAACTAAATCTTGAGCATCTGATGCCCGGTGTCTCCTGTGAAGCATGTCACGGACCGGGGGCAACCCACGTTGTCGCGATGCGCACTGGCAGCGGGGACGGTACGTATATTTTCAATCCCAAAAACGTCGATCCAGACACTTTATCGCAGCAATTCTGCGGAGCTTGCCACCGCAGCGCTGACACTGTCGGAATGATGCCCGATTTGGGAGGCATCAATAATGTGCGCTTTCAGCCTTACCGTATGGCAAGCAGCCGTGGCCACAGCACGAGCGATCCGCATTTTGCCTGCACAGCCTGCCATGATCCTCATGTCGATCTAAACAAGGACGCTGTCGCCTACGACGCAAACTGCTCGAGTTGTCATTCCGTCCGTAGGACTGCCGTCAGCGCAGCAAATCAATCTTCCAAATCGGCAGGTAAACGATCGCCTGCAAGCGACCTCGCGAGAGCATGTCCTGTAGGGAAAGACGGATGCGTGAGCTGTCACATGCCGAAGGTGGAATTACCTGGCGCACACTTTCAGTTCACGGACCACCGCATCCGCGTTGCACGTCCTGGCGAGAAGTATCCGGTCTAGTCATCGATTTACAAACCAAAAACAAAGCCGATTTGGTTCGAGCCCGAGCAGCCGACATCGGATCTTTACTTAATGCCGGCGCCTTCCACGATTGTGATGTATCGATCAATGGGAACATCTGTGAACGTTTCCACGCGGCCGCTGGGTTGCGGCCATCGGATGTCGAGCCTATCGATCTTCGTGCGCTTGCCGATGCCCAGCACTTCACGCGGGTCGTGGGATGACAGATAACTGCCCCCACCGACTTTTAATCTGCTGCGTTTTAAGTCGCCTGCCTGCCACGTAATTCTTGCGCCGATCGCGTCCGGGTTCACCTTCTTACCGATGAGGCGCACACCCAGCCAGTGATTGCCAGCTGCCGCGGTGTTTCTCAACAAAAGCGGGGGCCCATCATTCACTGCCACCACAACATCCACCGCGCCGTCATTGTTGAAGTCGCCGATCGCCATGCCACGGGCGGCGAAACTCTGAGTGAAAGCTGGACCAGCATTGGCGCTTACATTCTCAAGATCCTTCCCATTGTTGCGGAAAAGCAGCAGCGGCTCTCGGTAGGTCACGTGCGTGGAGTGCTGCTCGATCTTGTCATCAGGATGACCGTTGGCAATGAACAAATCGACGTTCCCGTCGTTGTCATAATCGAAAAACTTCAGGCCCCAGCCGCTCATCAGCCGCGTCAAACGTCCAAGGCCCATCGGTCCGGCGAGATCATCGAAAGTAAGGTCGTGACTGTTGTGGTAGATCGAATACATTTCCTGATCGACGTTTGTGACGAATAGGTCTTGCCAACCGTCCTGGTCGAAGTCTGCCGAATCTACTCCCATTCCGGAACGCGTGCGACCATCCTGGCTATACCCAACTCCCGCCTCGAGTCCCATTTCCTGAAACTTGCTGTTACCTTTATTCACGAAGAGGAAGTTCGCAACTGTGTCGTTGGCCACAAACAGATCTATCAAACCATCATTGTTCACGTCAGTAGCAACCACTCCCCACGCTTTTCCCGGGACTTTGCCGATACCTGACTCAAGACTCACATCCGTGAAAGTGCCGTCGCCGTTGTTGTGGAACAGCCAGCTGCGAGCAGGTTCATACGCATTCGGTATGCAATAGTAGCGCTCGCCAGTGTGCTCGTTGCCGCAAAATTTGTTTTTGGACTTGTCGAAATCCACGAAACGACACACGAAGAGATCCAACTTCCCATCATTGTCGTAGTCGAACCACACCGCACTGGATGCCCAGCCCGGAGCCGTTACACCGGCCTTTTCGGTCACGTCCGTGAACGTTCCGTCGCGATTGTTGCGATAGAGAATGCTGCGCCCGTATTGGCTCACGTATAGATCTGGCCATCCGTCCGCATCGTAGTCCCCAACGGCAACTCCCATGCCATATCCGCCTGCCGCTACGCCAGCCTTTTCGGTCACATCGGTGAAGGTCCCGTTTCGGTTGTTGCGGTAGAGCGCATTGCGAAGCGGAGGATCCGGTGCGAAGAAATCGCACTTTCCGCTGTTTACGAGATAGATGTCCATCCAGCCATCATTGTCGTAGTCGAGGAATGCGCAGCCTGCTCCCGTAGTCTCGGGCAAATAGTATTGCTGTGACCGGCCGTTCACGTGCCGCCAATTGATCCCGCTGATTGTAGATGGGACTTCCTCGAACAGCCCTCTGCCTTTGGCTGGTAGTAAAAAATTTGAGTTGGTGGATGCGTTCCAGGATGAGAACTGCATCTCAGCAAGGCTAGCGCAGCATCCTGCAGCAGCAAATGAGAGGGCCGCCAAGACTTTGCGGCGCGTTAGTTCGGACATTAGAACGCTTTCGAATGAAGTTTAGTCGAAGATGCGATAAACGTGTGCGTCTGCAATAAATAAGCCCGCTGGAAGAAGAGTTGGGTTGTCCCCCGCTATGTTTTGTCCATGAGTTCCCTTTCTAGTCGGCCACATGCGCAAAATGACCGTCACTAACCGTTCGAGGATAAAGATCAATTAACTCTTCCAGCCTTCTTTGATTTGCGCGACTTGGCTCAGATCCAATTCCCATTTTTGGATATTTGTCTTCAGCTAACGGAGTACATCTCAGCAAAATCGAGGGGCAGGCCCTCCGCTTACATTGCTGCCCATCCAGATTGACGGGCCTGTGGCCACGTCTTTGTAATTCAAGAGCAATCGCGAGATAGGGATGCAGATCCCCAAGCGTCCCATGGGTGGTCAGGATAACGCGTTTGCCACACCCACGGCTCACCTTGTCACCTTCGCTCTCCTTGAACGCTCACCATCCTCTAACAGCAAGTGCCAATGAGTTGTGTATTTCTCGTCAATTTTCATTGATTTAAAGCACATCGGCGAATTCTCAGTACGCTTTGATTGCTATGCACACCAACCCCGCCACCGCCACCACTAGCGCAATCACGAACGTATGACATCCGTGCCGATGTACGTCTAAGACTTGTAGACACTGCGGATCAGTCGCGAAGCGCGTTCCGCCCAAGACTGCCCACACCGCGGCAGAGGTCCACCCTGCCCATCGCTCGCCACGACGTAGCGGGATCAGAGCCAGCACAACGCCGACAAAGGCGAGTGAGAAGATGAGCGCATTCTCCCACGCTGCGGCGCCAGGCTGCGCGGCGGGCATTGCTATTCCAGGCATGACATGCTCGCTGACAAACGGACGGCCGTGCAGCAACCGCGCAATTCGCCCGTTGACGAGCACGAAATAGCTCAGGGTCAGCAGGACGACAGAAGCTTTACGCATGGCAGTTAATCCTATCTCAGCCTCGGGGAGGCAGTTTAGCAGCTATCCGCATTTAGTAAGAAGCGGCATTTACAAATATGAGCATGCTCATGATAATAATGAGTATACTCATCTATTGTGACACGAGAAAAGCCGAGGTCAAGAAAGGCGCGATCGCGACGTCGACCCAAACGTCAAACTGGCAAGCGGGCTGAGACTAAGGCTGCAACTCAGCGGAAGATTCTGCAGGCGACTCTGCGGCTGTTTCAACGGCGGGGCTTCGACGCGACCACCACCAAACAGATCGCGCGTGCGGCAGGGATCGCCGAAGGCACCATTTTTAACTACTTCCGGACGAAAGAGGAGATTGCACTATTCTTTTTCGAGGAAGAAGTGGAGCACGCGATCACTGCGGTCCGCGCAAACAGGCGCCTCGCCCGTGCACGACTGGACGAGAAACTCTTTGCGCTTCTGCAGTACCAGTTTGAGTATCTGGCAAAGCACGAGCGATTTATATGGGCTGCGCTGTTAGAGGCGCTGCGGCCGGGTTCGCCGCTTGCGTTCAGCGCGCGGGCTCTGTCGATGCGAGCACGCTATCTTGGTTTCGTTGAAGAGTTGATTGCGTCATCGCTGCGTCGCCGGAACCGCACGCCGGTACAGGCCTGGGCGGCGCAAGCGTTCTGGATCTACTACCTGGGCGCGCTCCTCTATTGGCTGAATGACAAGTCACCCGGAAAACAAAACACGATCGCATTCGTCGATCGGTCATTGAAGGCCGGGGTGGCGCTGTTCGTTCCGGGGGCTTGATGGCGAAGAACCGAGAGGCGGTCAAACGGGCGCTCCAAATGGCTAGCATGACCGCCGGCGTGACCGGCAGCTATCTCGGGTATTTCGCGCAAAGAATCTTTCTGGATGAAAACGCCCGGCAGCGGGCGTTGAAGCAAACGCACGCGAAGGCCGGCCGGCGCATGACGGCTCGGATGGCAAAGCTTCGCGGGCCAGCAATGAAGCTTGGACAAACGTTGAGCTTGCAGGCCGGGCTCTTGCCTGATGAGGCGCTCGCCGAGCTAACGTCATTACAGATGAGCGCGCCACCTATGCATGCATCTCTCGTGCGTGCGATGTTCCGCGCCGAATTTTCTCGCGAACCAGAGCAGATGTTCAAGCAGTTCGCGATAGAGCCGTTCGCGGCAGCCTCACTCGGCCAAGTCCATAAGGCGGTAACGAAGAATGGGCAGGCGGTCGCGGTGAAAGTGCAGTATCCAGCGATCCGCGAGGCGATCAAGGCCGATTTTAGCTGGTTTCGGACGGCATCGAAGCCAGCGCAGTGGTCGAAGCATCTGCCTCCGGAAGTGCTGGATGAGCTTGAGCGTCAATTCCTAGAGGAGACTGATTACCGTGTCGAGGCAAATAACACTGCATTCTTGCGGAAGAAGTTGAAGCCGCTGCTCTATGTCGAGGTTCCGCAGATTTTTCCGGACTATTCGAGCGAGCGCGTATTGACTATGTCTCTACTTCAGGGCATGCACTTAGACACCTTTCTCGCGACAAAGCCGTCACAAGCGCTGAGGGACAAAATAGGTGAACGAGTGTTCGAGCTCTACTATTTTCAAGTGCTGAAAGTAGAGGCGTTTCACGCTGATCCCCACTGGGGAAACTATCTATTCCGCAGCGACGGCACGATCGGGCTCGTGGATTTCGGATGCGTAAAGCGGCTGAGTCCGGAATTCGCGGCGAACCTCAGGGCGATGTACTTGTATCCAGGCAGCTCTGAGTCCGCGGGATTTCAGCGGCTCCTCGAGCAGCGCTATCGGATGTTCGGCAATCGGTTGAACCAGTCCACCAGGCGCGCGCTGGTGCGATTTGTCGAGACGTTCTATCGCAAGGTGTACCCTCCGGAGCGAGAGAAGGAACACCTCGCGATCGATTTCGCGGACGCAGCTTTCATCCGCGAATACATGCGGCAAGCGACCAATCTAGCTAACAGTCGCGGCGCCACTCCGGAATGTGTCTTTCTATCGCGTGCCGAAACGGGCTTATATCACTCGCTTCATCGGCTGCAAGCGCGCGTGCATACGAGCGCGATCGTTAGACGTTGGCAGTAATTCTTCATGGTGACGGGATGATTACGGGCCGGGATTGTGGTATTACTAAAGATCGGAACGCCACGATCCCGTGCTCCATAATCTCGGGGTTGGATTTGAGCATAGCGACCCAATCACCCTAACAATCGGTGACCGCTTTAGGCGACTTCGGCGAGCGATCCAGTCCGTAACAATCAGGTTGCCCCTCCTTAAACAACGCTTGCTTTTTATATAAACGCCATCTAATCTTTAGATGGTTAATCAAAATGCAAAGCCTTACACTCAAACTCAAGCAGGCCAGCGCTGTGCTGGGAGTGCCGCCAAAAGACCTTCAAAACTTGGTACAGCTGGGGGTCATCCGTCCTGCACGTCGCAACGCTGTATGCTGGTTTGACAGGAATCTCCTCTTAGAAGCGAAAGTGGCTTTTTATCTCAAGGAAACCCTCGGCAGTTCGAGTGATCTCCTGGCCAGATTCACCGAGGTACTTTCGAAGAATCTCGGCAAATCCAAAATGGGCGATTTGGGGGACATCTGCCTTCGCTCTCGTCCGCTTAACGGTACCGATGCCGTGGAAATTAAGATTCCGGTTCGCTCCTTGGCACGGGAATTGGAAAAACAGATTCCTCTGGCGTCGGCTTACAAGGATCTTCCCAAGGGCCGAAAGAGGGCTGGATGGAGGAAGGATTTCTTGCGGAGTGTTCAGAAGGCCGCCGCCGACCTGCGCGACATCTCGGAAGAAGAGATTCTAAAAACCGTGCGTGAGAGCCGTTCGGCACGAAAGAAGCTGCCGGAGATCACCGTCGTTGCCCGCTCAAAAAAGCAAACGGCCTAGAGGCGTTGTCGATACGTCCGTTCTGGTGGCGGGAATTGCTGGATTCAGGTTTCCGGACATCGCTCCCAAGAATCCAAGCGCCAAACTGCTCCGGGACTGGATCGAAGGGACACGTTTGTCTGGCTGGTGAGTGATGAGATTCTTCTGGAATACAAACGAGTCTTGGGAAAGCTGGGTGTCCGGCGCCCACTCATTGGGAAAATAATCAATCTGCTGCGCGAGGAGACGGAACTTATTTCTACCTCTGGGCTGCCAGACATCTCTCCCGATCCGGGAGACGATCCCTTCTGCGCATGCGCTGAGAATGGCCGAGCCGATTTCATCGTGACGCTGAATCCGAAAGATTTCCCGCAATCGCGCTTATCAGCTCACGTGATTAAACCTGGCGAGCGCATTCCAACAACAGCACGCCGGAAACAACTCCGTGGGACTTAGCGCAGGAGAGGAAAATTCATGGTAGGAAACCTGTATCAATTACGCCGAATGGCACACCACTTAATCGCGTGATGATCGCCGCGAATAAGCTTCGGTTGAGATATCTGAGGGTCCGTTAAGGGTCCAATAAGACTTACCGAACGTTACCGAAAGCGACTTTAGGAGCCATCCGTATCACCTGGTTTCAGTAACTTACGTTACATCGCTGGACTGAGACGGAAAGAGCCAGCGCGACTGCGGCGGCGATTGTGATGAGTGAAGTCTTAACGGATTTCATTTCATTCTCCTTTATCAAATTCACGGTCTGTTTGTGCCTGACTATTCGTTGTCATTATTCTTATTGGATTGGTCATCTGTGTTCTTTTCGTTTCTCGATTTGCCACCCATGCCCCTCCCATCATGAACATCATGACCAGGCAGCACACCACGAGTGCCAACGCGATAATTCCCGCGCCAGACCACCATGACCTCACCTTGAAGGGCGAGTAATGTTCCACTAAGCGTTTGCGTTTTTCTTCTTCTTTCCGTCCACGGAACGGTGACCCTACGTCGTGGCCCATCTCTTGGCAGCCGTAACGGAACTCACGGTCACGGTGTCGCGACTGACGGAGCCTTTGACTGTCGCGCGCTGACCCGCCATCCTGTTCAGGTCGTCCTCATGGCCTTGCAGCGTGTACACCTTCTGCCCGACGACTAACGCATACTTCTGGCCGTGCTGGACGGTGTGTGGGTTGGATGCATTTGACAGTTCACCAGTTCTGGACATTAAGCCCGTATTTGCAGAGTTTGTTCCTGACAAGTCGCTTTCTCGGTCAGCCGGTGTGGTCGCACGAAATGATGTCGGACTATTTTCGAAAAAGCTGCTAACTCCCGAATAGATCCAGCGACCGGCACCGCCATGCCGCTGGCCAGAACGACTATTTCACGAGGTCTTCACGGCACGGCGACGCTGCTGCCCGATGCGTCGGTATTCTTTGCCGGAGAAAACCGGGAAGCGCTAGTTCAGAATAATGATCCATCGTATCCGCTCATCGCATCTTACGGCGTGCTGTCACAGGGCGATCCGGATCAGGGTGTGCCGGCCGTGCAAATCTTGTCACCACCGTACCTGTTTAATAAGAGCGGCACTTCGGCCACGAGACCGAATATTGTGGATGCTCCGAAAGAGATCTCGTATCGCGGGCATTTCGATATCACCTTTGCTGGCGATTCCGATGACATTGCTTCAGTCGTCATGCTGCGAAGCGATCACAATACTCATAGCTTCACGGGCGGTGATCGCTATGTGAAGCTAGCGTTCCGTCAAAAGGTTGCAGAGCGCAAACGGGAGCTGCGCGTGGTGACGCCAAAGCTGCCTGCGCAGGCTATTCCGGGCATATATATGCTTTTTGTGGTCGACCACAATGGTGTCCCCAGTGTCGGCAAAAAAATTGTGTTGCCGTCGGATACAGGAGACTAGCATCTAAGTTTGGCATTCAAATGAATGCAAGGAGGGTAACGTGAGGAAGAGATTCATCTCTGTAGCGGTTGTGGCGATTGTCGTGGGAGTGCTGACGGTGACCATGGTCAGCTACGCGGCGAGTGGCGGTGAAAATGAGAAACAAAACGTGAAAGCCGAGCCGTTGCGCGGTTTTCACGAAGCACCCAATGCCATTTTTTCGGACGGTAGCGGATCCTTCAGCGCAGAGATCAACGATGATGCGCAAGCTATCACTTATGAGCTGAAGTACAGCGGCTTGTCAACGCCTGCGCTCGCTGCTCATATCCATTTCGGGAACCGCTTCCAAGCGAGCGGTGTCTCAGCGTTCTTGTGTGGCGGCGGCAGTAAACCGCCCTGTCCGCCTGGAACCGCAACCGAGGCTACCGTTACGGGAACGATCACAGCCGCCGACGTTATAGGCCCGGTTAACCAGGGAATTGCACCCGGGCAGTTCGACAAGCTAGTTCGCGCGATTCGCGAAGGAGTGGCCTACGCGAATGTTCACACATCCACCTTTCCAAGCGGCGAGATTCGTGGGCAGATTAACGACCAGAACCAACGGCAGCAGTAGGGACATCAAGAACGTCGCAGCCCAGTGCGGATTGCTAACCCGCAGAGAAGGGCGCGAGTCTGATCGGCAGGAGGACGGAGATGACCCTACACTGGCATGAGAGGCCGACAATTGCTTCAAACCGGTTATCGGCACCCTCATTCGTAGTTGCTCTTGCGCTTTTTGGAGCCTTCTTTGTTCCTCCTGGCTCATTCGCTCAAAATTTCACGGAACCCTCGGAGTTGCCTTCCATCACCCTCATCTTCGGGGGACGACAGTTCACGACTGGCCGCTGAACGTCTTCAATGACAAAGATGCAGCGGACCAATTGTCGATACTTCGGGCCATAGCATCCAGTGATCTGCACAATTTGGTCTATCGCGCGAACTATCGGATCGTCCCCGCGGTGAAAGGATCAGACGCCGGGGCCAAGAATCCGGCCAATTCATGAGGCTGCCTGGTTATTGCAAGGTCACTTCCGAATAGCCGACCATCCTGAAGTAATCCAAGCACGAGAGCGAACGGCCGCTTCGTAAGGCGGTTCAATCATCGCACGCTTGCTGGAAGCGGCATTGATGAACGCTGCGATGGAACAAATTTGTTGTAGCGCGTACGCGCAATCATAAGGGCTGCAATCGCTGCAAGAATCGCGATGGCCGCGTATGTTCCGAGTCTTCGAAACCACGTACGACTCGCCCTCCTATTGCGTTGACAGCTTACTGGACCCAGGAATCTGTACCCCTTCCTGGGAACAGTCTCAATATAACGTGGGCTTTTCCCACTGTCGCCGAGAACTGATCGCAGGCGATTTATCAACACATCAACGCTGTGTTCGAGTTCCACGTTGCTGTCTGGCCAGAGGCGACCCTTTATCTCTTCTCGAGTAATCAACTCGCCCGAGCGTTCAACCAAAAGAGAGAGCAGGTCCAGGGCCTGTCCTGAAAGCCTTAGCCGTCGTCCCTTTCGGCCGAGTTTTCTCAACGTATCGTCAAGCTCAAAGTCGCCGAAGGCTCTTATCATTGCGGAAGCTTCCGTTCACAGCGCATCGCAGCGGCAGATTGTAGCTCACATGAGCATTTGAGAGGGCGATTTGAGGATATTTGAGTTGACCCTGCAAGCAGACCACGATGGTATTGACGCGGTGATAGTTCCCGAGAAGCGAGGGCCAGCTATCCGAACCGGAGCAGGGATGAAAAAACTTCCGCGAACAATATCGTCCGTATTATCCATATTCTTGGCCCTTGTATTTGTCGCCGTCGGTTTGTCGAAGCTCGAGGGATCATCTGCGACCCGGTGGGCTCAGAGATTCCTGCATTGGGGCTATCCGGCCGGTTCTCAATACGTCGTCGGGGCAATTGAAACCCTCGGCGGTATTGCAATAGTGATTCCTCGGTGGAGGAAAGCCGCCGCCGGGATACTGATAGTCGTAATGGCCGGTGCTCTTTACACTCACGCCCGTAATGGCGAGTTCCCGCGAGTGATCCCTCCTCTCGTCCTGGGCAGTCTGGCCTTCGTTGTTTTCTTTTTGCATTCTCGGGCAAGAGCTTCGAGCAAGTAGAGGAGAAGCAACTCTCCGTAGCCGGTTGAGCCCTGTTATCTCAGCATCATGATTGTTGCAAATCGAAAATCCATCCGTTGGTCAGATCGGCGAACTACGCCAGAGTGAACGGGCTACACAGAACTTACCAGTATGGGAATTCTGCTTCCGAGTTGCCGAGGATTTATTTGGAACCTGGGGCTTTGTCTTTCCGGGAATTTTTCTAGCCGTGGGTCAGGGTCGGGTTATCATTGCAGTTACTCATGTCTGAACTCATCTCGCGCTTTACGGCTCTTCCGGCTTACGGGATTGGAGCCTTGATTGTGCTGCTGCTATACGGGCTGCAATCCGAGATCCGCTTTGGTTCCCGCGCACGCAAGGTCCGCGCTGGCGAGTCGGATCGTAAGAGCACTCTTCTCGTTGCGGCCTCCTCCGCTGTCCCAGTGCTTGGTTTCGTACTGGCAATGAAAGCCGGCTCTCCGGCCGGTTCGATGTTGCTGCCGCAGTGGTTCCGTCACGCTCTCATACCAGGGCTGCCCGGGGTGGCTTGGATGGGAGTGGCTTTCGGGATCTGCGGTCTGGGGCTGCGATTGTGGGCAGTGCTTACTCTGCGGGATCGCTACACCAGAACGCTTCTTGTTCAAGATGAGCACTCCGTCGAGCGCGGTGGCCCTTACCAGTGGGTCCGGCATCCGGGCTACCTCGGATCCTTGCTTTGTCTCAACGGGATTGCAGTCGCATCGGGCAACTCTGTCACACTGCTTGCATCCCTTGCCACCACATGGGGAGCCTACAGCTATCGCATCAGGGTCGAAGACGCGATGCTGGTCGCCGCCTTCGGCCGCTTCTACGGCGAGTACCGCCGCCAGGTGCGAGCACTGGTGCCGTCCTTTCGCTCATCACCCCTCGCCAGTCGCTCGGGAGTCGACGCCTAACCCGCTCGTCGCAGGGGGCGCTGCCCGGCGTCGCAACCGCGGTCGCGGCGGGGTCAGTCGTTTGCGATTCCGCTCAGCAGTTCTCAGGGGTAGCGCCGCTGAACTCCTACGGTGTCAGACACTGCGAAAGTCCCTGACGAATAATAGACCCGGCTGTGATGCAGGAGTGAAAACCGAGATTCAGGATTTGTTCTGAGTACCTATTGGGCCACTACAATCCGTCTGTATGATGGGCTATCCGGACGTTACCAATATGGGAGCGCAACTTCTGGATTGCCGACAATTCGGGAGTTGTTGCACTTCGGCGAAGATGCTGAGTCCTGTCGCCGTCGCCTGAAAGCCGAGGAGTATCATGCGATAACCAATGCCTGAGTCCATTGATTGGCCCGCGATGCGCCAACCGCGTCGCCGCCGCTTCTTATTCATTCTCATTCTGGCAATCTTTGCAGGCATTGTCCTTGGCGGTCGCATGGCGTTGTCTTTTTGCGTCGACGCGCTCTGGTTCGGTTCGCTTGGTTACGGAGACGCATTTTGGACGACACTGAGAATTCAGTCGGGGGGCTTCACCGCATTTGCCGCGGCCACATTTCTTATTCTGTACGGATCGTTCTTAGCTCTGAAGCGAACACACCTTCCCAACTTGCCGAGTAGTCACACGATTTTCATCGCCGGAGAGCCCATAAGATTGTCGGTTGAGCCAGTCCTGCGCTTTGCTGGACTCGGCGTTTCGCTGGTTGTCGCCGCTGCGATTGGCGCCAGCATGATGATGGAGTGGCCGACGCTCGCGCTCTATTGGTACGCGCCACGCGTCACTGGCAACGTTATCGATCCCATCTTTGGCAAGCCCCTGAACTTCTATCTTTTTACTCTTCCAGCCTGGCAACTCGTCGTGGGCTGGCTGATGACGTTGTCGGCAATTACCTGCACGGTCGCCATTCTCTTCACCTTCATCACTAGAAGTACGCGCGCATTCGCCGGACGCCGCGCCGCCACTTACGCGCCGTTTTCCTGGCGCGGGCTGTCCATCACATTTGCATTCCTGTTGCTGATCGGTGCGATGCGTATCTATCTCGCCCGGTTTGAGCATCTGTTCGACGCTCACACCATCTTCGCCGGTGTCACCTATACCGACGCGCACGTCACCCTCGCGGGGATGCTCGTTGTCTGCGCGGCGCTAGGTCTCGGCGCGGCGATCGCTGTCGCCAACGCCGTGTCACTATCACGATTGCGCTGGCTGGTCGCAGCCATGGTTCCGGCCGCGCTGTGTTATCTCGGCGTGCAGTTTTTCGCGTGGTATGTGAGCAGCTTTATCGTGAAGCCGAACGAACTGGTTCGCGAGCACCCGTACATTGCCCACAACATCGATTTAACGCGGCAGGCATATGGATTGAATCAGATTTCGGAACGCGAATTTCCTGCGGAGACGACCGTCGAGGCAGCGGATCCGGCGACCAACCGGGCGACGCTGCAAAACATCCGGCTTTGGGATTGGCGAGCATTACAGGACACGCTGCGCCAAATACAGGAGATCCGCACCTACTACGACTTTCCCGATATTGATATTGATCGCTATGAGATCGATGGCACCATTCGCCAGGTCATGCTCGCCACGCGCGAGCTGAACGTCGAGAAGCTTCCGGAGAGCAGCCGCAACTGGATCAACGAGAAGCTGATCTACACCCACGGGTACGGCATCACGATGAATCCCGTAAATGGTTTCACCCCAGAAGGGCTGCCGACGCTGATCCTAAGCAATATGCCGGTCCAGAGTACGGTGCGCTCTCTGAGCGTGACGCGTCCGGAGGTCTACTTCGGTGAGCTGACCAACACCGACGTATATGTGAAGACACAGCAGAAGGAATTCAACTACCCGCAAGGCCAGACCAACAACCTCACGGCGTACGAAGGTAACGGTGGCATCGTTGTCGGCGGTTTTTTGCGTCGCTTTATTCTTGCGCTCGACCGTGGCGATATTGCGAAGCTGCCATTCAGCGACGACGTGAATAAGGACAGCCACCTCCTGATGCGGCGCAACGTGCGCCATCGGGTATCGGCATTAACGCCGTTCCTTACGTATGATCCGGATCCGTACATCGTGCTGGGCGATGATGGCCGGCTGTCGTGGATTATGGATGGGTTCACGACCTCAAATAACTATCCATACTCCAGCCATTACGATCTCGACGGCAATCCGATCAACTACATGCGGAACAGCGTCAAGGCGGTAATCGACGCCTACGATGGCACGACGACGTTTTACGTGTTTGACAAGGACGATCCGATCATCGCCGCGTACCGCCGTATCTTTCCTAACCTCTTTAAGGACGCGATGGTGATGCCGCCGGATCTTCGAAAGCACGTACGCTATCCAGAGCTGTTGCTCAAGTTGCAGGCGGCGGTATACGGCCTGTATCACATGACCAATCCGGAAGTGTTCTACAACCGTGAGGATCTATGGACGGTCGCCAGTGAAGTCGGGATGAACGCCAGCGGCGAGCAGGCGACGCTCCCGATGGAACCGAATTTCGTGCTGATGAGACTTCCGGGTGAAACCAGCGTCGAGTTCGTAGAGATCCTGCCATTTACCCCGGCCAACCGGAACAATCTGATTGGTTGGATTGCGGGCCGCAGCGACGGGGCACATTACGGCACTTCGGTGATCTATGACTTTCCCAAAACGAAACTTGTGGACGGACCGCTGCAGATCGAAGCGCGAATCGATCAGAACGCGCAGCTTTCGGGACAATTGAGTTTGTGGAACCAGCAAGGCTCGCACGTTCGTCGCGGAACCCTGCTTGTGATTCCTTCAGGACGCGCGCTGTTATATGCCGAACCGATTTACCTGCAGGCTGAGCGCAGCCCCATGCCGGAGCTGCGTCTGGTAGTACTTGCACTGCAGGACCGTCTCGCATACGGACCAACCTTCGAGTCGGCGATGGCAGCACTCTTTGGCGGAGCGGCATCCTCGGTAAGCCCGGCACCGGCTTCCGCCCAGCCTCTGCCCCGCGGTCCCGCGCCTGCATCCGAACACGCCGCGGATCTCAACGCACTCATCGCAGAAGCTGCGAAAGACCTGGCCGACTACCAGCGCCTGACGGCGGAAGGCAAGCTCGGCGAAGCAGGGCAGAAGCTGGAACAATTGAAACGCATACTCGAAGACCTCAATGCGCACCAGAAATGATTTCGCTGGCACCATCACTCACCTGCGGTCGCATTCGTTTTAGTGATCGGTACCGAGAAACGCGCTTGTGTTCACAAAACAAGATCATTTCCGAATGGCCGACGATTCAGGAACGCCGCAGAACGGATGCGACCAAATAGCGACTGCCCTTGGGGGAGATACCATTGAGGGGCGCGCAGGCATCATTTATCGCAACCATGAACGGTTGTGGGAACCGTACGTAATCCATACGCTTGGATCGGCGACTCCGTTCCCTTACACCTTCGATTTCGGGCCAATTACTCTAGCGCCGGGGCAGATGTTCGTAATGGCAGACAATCGTGACGTCAGCTACCATAGCCGCCAGCCGAAACACGGTCCTGTCAGTTTGAGTACAGAATCGGGAAAGCCTCTCTACTTCGTGTGGTCGCCAGATCACCGCCGGATCGGCAGAGCAGTGCGCTGATTGACCACAACGGGAAACAAATTCAGGGGGACAGACGAACGTTATCTATTGTGTAACACGATGCCGGAACGGGAAACGTCCCGTCCCCCGGTTTGGACCAAAAGGGGACGGTTTGAACTGCACCCATTATTTCCTCGGATCAGGCTGTTTGGATGCATAAGTGTGAATAAGAAGAAGGGCTCTCCCGAGGGCTACTCTGCCGGGTTCTATAAAAGGGCGGGTTCTATATAAGGCGATGTCAAGAGCAAACACCTCTCCCGAACAGATCGGAGAGGAGTTGCTTGGCATCGAGCCCTCTGTGGGATCTGCAGACTGCCGGTATGGACCTGGGCTGAGACTGCGAACATTCCGGTTTTGGTTCTGTCAGAGCT